>DASRHX010000553.1:0-3154 GCA_035650295.1 Bryobacteraceae bacterium
AGCGAAAACCGTCACGGCCGACGCCAACGCCATAACGAAGTGCTGTCTGGTTCTCGAAGATCACATAGAGGAAATGATGCGCTGTATCGACGACCACGGTGCCCTGGGGCTCGCGGCTGTTGTATTTGACAAGCTGCCGGCGCCACTTCGGATCGATCTTCGTCCAATTCGTCGTCCGATAAAGAAAGCCGTTGTCCTCGCCCGTGCCGGCGAAATAGGCAAGCGCCGCCTTGCTGGGCTTGGTGGCTGCACTAGCCGGCGCAAACAAACCCTCCGCTGCAAGAGCAGCAGTGCAGGCGATGAATTCCCTGCGACTCATCGACATTGATGCTCTCCCCTCCATGCGCTGGTCTTTTAAGCCAATACTCACATAATTGCGAGGCCGGTCAACATTCCCTCATCCCGCCATTATTTGCCTTTGCCGTGATTCTGGCGATAATAGTCTCTCCAATTCCACCACCAGGACAGGACAATGAAGAACTTCAAATCCTTAGTGATTTTCCTCACGATACTCGCCCCCTTGGCGGGGGGAGCGCCACTATCGCCCGCCAATGCCGCCTCGGGCGTGAAAGTCGGCTCTCTCAATTGCTCAGTGGCCGGCGGCGTAGGCCTCATTCTTGGTTCTTCCAAGGGGATGAACTGCATCTTTCATCCCGTGGGCGGCGAGCCGGAGGATTATACCGGTTCTGTAACGAAGCTCGGCATCGACATCGGCGTCACCGGCACTACTTACATCGCCTGGGCCGTCTTCGCACCGGGACGGGTCAACCGCGGCGCGCTTGAGGGAAGCTACAGCGGCGCCTCCGCCGAGGCGTCCATTGGCTTGGGCTTGGGTGCGAATATCTTGATTGGGGGGTCGAAAAAAACAATAGCGCTTCAGCCGCTCAGCGTTCAGGGACAAACCGGGCTGAACATCGCCGCAGGTGTTGCCCGAATGGATCTGGACTACGTGGGTCCGTAAAGGTCAGCCGCGCGGGCCAAGTCCGCCTTCTTCGATCTCTTCTTCGTTTTCGGAAGTACGGTCGTCTTCGGAAGAACGGTCGTCTTCCACTCTGTCGGCGATATGCTCTTCATCCTCGAGGGGCCGGGGTGAATCAATCGGTGTGGCGGGAATGTGGTCCTTGGGCATACGTCCCCCGCGATTACGTATTGATCCAGATCAGTCCTGCAGCCAAAGCTGCGGCAAGGAACAGATACAGACTCTGCACGAATGCGATCTCCAGCAGGTGCCTGTCGATTTCGCGACGCGTAGCAACGGCAACTCGAACGCGGTTTCTGCTCATAGGTCTATCCGTCTCATTCGGCTGAGCGGTAAACGACAGCGGGCGCCAACGAGTTCCCTCTCCAAGCGGTAAGACTCGTCAATCCGCTTTCGTTAACTTTGCCCAGATGCGCGTCAGCTCGGTCTCGACATTGGGCGTGATGGGCAGCAAGACTTCCAGCCTGGACAGCACCTCAGTTGGCGGGTAGAGGCCGGGATCGTCCATGAGCTCCGCATTGATGTAGGGAGCAGAAGCCTTGTTCGGGTTGGCGAACCGCAAATAGTTGGTGTTCGCTGCCGCGACTTCCGGCTCCAGCAGAAAGTTCAGAAACTTATAAGCTGAATCGACGTTTTTGGAATTCTTCGGAATAACCATGAGGTCGAACCAGAGCTGGCTCCCCTCAGAGGGAACATAATAAGATATTTTCCCTTTGCCGGCCTCCGCGCCGCATCGCGCGCCATGTACATGTCGCCTGAATAACCTACCACAGCGCAATATTTGCCTTGTGCAAAATCATCGATGTAGCGGGCCACCGAGACGGTCTTGATATAGGGCGCAACCTTCGTCAAAGCCTGATCGACTGCTTCGAGGTCGGCGATGCCAATCTTGCCAATGTCGCCACCGAGATAGGCGACGATGGCGGGCACCACGTCGGAGGGTTCGTCGACGAAGGCCAACCCGCACTGGGACAGGGTTTCCGCCGTCTTGGGGTCGAGGAACATGGAGAGGCTGTTGACCTTCGCTTCGGGCACGAGATTCTTCACAGCTTCTTCATTCACGCCGATGCCGACCGTGCCCCACATGTAGGGCAAGGAATGCTTGTTATCGGGATCAAGCCGACCGGTATAACGAAGCGCCTCCGGATCGAGATTGTCGTAGTTTGGAAGTTTCTTGTGATCGAGCTCCCGGATCGCGTGCTGATCGAGAATTGGCCGAAGCTGCGAACTGCCCTGTACGATGACGTCGTAATCCGACGAGCCGGAAAGGAGGAGTTCCTTGGTTTCGTCGGAATTCTGAAACACGTCATGCACCACTTGAATCTGCGTCTCCTTGGTAAAGCGCTCGAGCGTGGCCGGGTCAATGTAATCCGGCCAATTGAGAACCCGCACCTGGCCCTTCGCCTTTTGACCATTGAAAGCCAGCGTCCGAAGCACGGCTTCATGCGTGTTGCGGGTCAGCAGGCCGTCGACCTTCATTCCAACGTCCTGCTGAAACACCTCGACCGAGGCGAGCGTCGCCGGGCCGAATTTGCCATCCACGGGACCAGGCTCATAACCAAGCTTCTTGAGCGCTTCCTGCGAGGTTTTGACCTTGTCGCGCTCGACGATCGTATCTTGCCCCTCGGCCTGACCACTGCCCCAGCCTTCGTTGTTCCAAATGGAAGTGAACATGAGACGAAGCAGCGCCTCATAATCGGCAGGCTCGGTCGAGGGGTTGGTGCCGGAGACGAAGCGGCTGATTGCCGCCTTCGTCTTTTTGTCGAGCGAACGGCTCATGTCCGCTTCCTTGAGATAGCCGAGGCGTCGCAGCAGCCTCTGCAGCGTCGCTACCTGTCGCTTGTTGATCGTTTCAATCTTGCCGAGATCGAAGTCGACGGGCCCGCTGGGGGAGGAAGATGCCGACCGCATACCCTGGGCAATCGCAGTGGGCATGGCCGCAACAGTGAGCAGCATAGCCGCCAGTGCGGCAGCTAGTGTGGCAGTAGAGCGCATATTTCCCCCAACTATCGAATGAAGCCGCTAGAGTTCTCTGACGACGCGGAACCCGATGCTCCGGTTACGTCCGCTCGGCTGGTTCCATCCCCTTGTGGCGGAACGAAGCTTGGGGATGTCGCTGTTCCAGGATCCGCCACGGACCACACGGCTCGTGCAGTCACCTTCGGTCCAAGCCTT
>DASRHX010000554.1:0-3567 GCA_035650295.1 Bryobacteraceae bacterium
GACGGCATCCTGCACGATTGGCAGCTGCCCCACATCCTCGGCCGCACCACGCCATCCCGTCGCATCCACATACAGGCGCTCCCGCATGGACGCCGCCCGCTGTCGCATGGCCTCGGGCATTGCCGCCACCAATTTAGACAATGCGCTTTCCGCCGCTGCGGCCAATTTCGCGTCACCCAAGGTACGTGGCTGCGCCATCAGCAGCGCCCGCAACTCGGCTTCATCCATCCCCGGCACCTGAGTGCGCCAATCCTCGTCCAAGTGCCATCCCCCTTGTGCTCCGCGCGATGCATACACGGGAACCCCCGCTACGCCGAGCGCCTCCATGTCGCGGTGAACTGTGCGCTCGGAAACCTCCAGGCGCTCGGCCAGCTCGCGGCCCGTCGTGCGGCGCTTGGCCTGCAGAATGAGAAGGGTACTGAGGAGCCGGTCCGCTTTCATAAAATAATCTTGCGATTTTAATTATGACACTCCATGTCATATATGACGCCGCATTCTTTCCATATGAACCTCACCGACCTTTTCCTCGCAGAACTCGATAGAGAAGCCGCCGCCACGCGCCGTGTGTTGGAACGCGTTCCCGAAGGACGCCCTGACTGGAAACCGCACCCCCGCTCCATGACTCTCGGACGCCTCGCCGCGCTCGTGGCGGGCATGCCGGGTTGGATCGCCATGATGATCGAGACGGACGAGTTCGACTTCGCGCCTCCCGGCGTGACGCCGGACCACCCGGAGCTCGGAAGTGTGAAGGAATTAGTCGCGTTGCTCGATTCGAGCACCGCAAAGGCGCGCGAAGCGCTCTTGAACACAGACGACGACCACCTGCTGACCAACTGGAAGCTGAAGGCCCAGGGCCGCGTGGTTACCGAAGTGCCACGCTACCTGAACATCCGCGACGGTGTGTTCAATCACTTGGCGCATCATCGTGGGCAGCTTACGGTGTATCTGCGGCTCACAGAGTCGCGCGTGCCGGCGATCTACGGACCATCAGCCGATGAGCCGTTGGCGGCCTAAACAAGCGAACCGCTTACTGCGCTGCGCCGACGTCGTAGGCGTTTGTCGCCGTGAGCTTCACGCGAAACGTTCCGATATTGTTCTGCCAGTGGCGATTGTCGTTCACGGCCAAGTGGAGCCGTCCCGCTGGCAGACCCTTTCCTGAAAATTGCTTGCCCACCAGAACGACATCGCCCGCGGCGCCCACGCGGCCGACGACCGCACCGAATGGATGACCATCGACGAGATTGGTCTTATAGTTGGGTCCAGGTACCTTCAGTCCGTCGGCGTCGGACGCCCATCCATCGACATTCCAGGAGAGACGGACAAATCCGGTCGTCTGTGCATTCACTAGAGAAGCCGCGGACAGCACAACGCCCGTGTCGAGGTACTCGATCTGCGTCGAATGCCGGAGCGAATGCAGTTCGGCGTTGCGCGTGACCGTCGCTCGGCGAACGGCGAGCCTGCGCACTCGGCCCCAATCGACCATGCTGGCGCCGATCTTCAGCGGCATGCTTTGAATTTCCCCGCGCAACGCCTCACCTGAAGCCACGCGGATCAGCGACGCCTGACGGTCCAACTGGTCGGCGTCGCTGGGCATGACACGTTCGAACAGCCGGTAGAGTGGGCGCGGCTCGTGCTGGTCGGTGTCTTTGTAGGCCTGCAGTAACGGTGTCATCACCGGTAGGCCAATGGAAGTTAACTCTTCCACGGCTGCGTCGCGGTTGCGCCGTGCTTCGCTCCCGATGATCTCGTTCGTGTAGGCCTGAATCGCGTTGATGCCTGCTTCAATCCGTCCTGCTTCATACGTGGATGCGGGCCGTCCGGTGTGAATCGACAGGATGGACGAGAGTGGAATCGTCTTCATTGCGCCGTTTATCTTGACGGTGACACCAGCGAGCGACGCCGGGCCTTCCATTAGCTTGCCTTCCTGGTCGAGAATCTGGATGGTCGTTTGTGCCGCGAGTGGGAGCGCGAGCGCGGCGGCGAATAGCGCGTAACGAAGCATGCGGTCCAGGATATACGGTATGCGGGCAGCTGAGCGGCCGGCCTCGTTAAAATGAAATGGATGACCGCCGCCGAGCATTTCTCTCAGGGCTGTACGCACGCCGAGCAAGGAGAACTCACCGAGGCGTTCGATCATTTGGAGCGTTCGGTTCGACTGGAACCGGACAATGCCGTGGCGTGCAAGCTGCTCGCGCGCCTTTCGCTATCGGTGGATGAGGTTCGTGCGTTTGTGTGCTGGTGCCACGAAGCCGCTCGCATCGATCCGCGCGATCCCGAACCGCACCTGATGATGGCCGAGGTGTTTGAGCGAACGAACCGGCTCAGGGAAGCGGCGGAAGCCCGCTACCGCGCAACTTCGCTGACGCAACCCAGCGAAGCCAGATAACCTTTGCGGAAGATCGGCGGGGCGCCCTTCATGTCGAGTTCAAAGGGAATCGTAAGGTCCTTGCCATTGCTAAGTTTCATCGCCTGGCCCGATTGGCCCTGGCGTGGGACCCAACTGAGCGTGTAGCGAGCGCCGGAACTTTCGAAGCGGTCATAGTCGCCAAAGAAGCGGAACGCCGACCACAGGCCGCTGTAGCTGATGAGGCCGATATCGCCGCCGCCGAGGTTACCGGAAAGTTGCGCACCGCCCGAGCCGGGCCAGGCGAAGTCGCGTGTCTCGCCGCCTTTGCCGGAACCCTTCAACGTTTGGCCGTCTAGTATGAGCGTGACGCCACGCAACCCTTCGGCGGGCAGTGCCTTCATGGAATAGTTCAAGCGGGGTTCGCGCGCCTCGCCCTTGTAGAATGCGTCGCGGAAGGCCATGATGTTGTTCAGATATTGCAGGAAGCGGGGGCTGACTGGGACTTTACTGTCTGCCTTCTGAATGTACAGGCTGCCCTGCTTGTCGATGTATTGTTTGAGGGTTGTCTGGTAGAACTGCTCAAGCCGCCCGTCTCCAGGGCGGAAGAAGGCGCCGAATTCGTCGAGAGACGCGTCGGTCTTCGAATCGGCTTTAAACGGATACTTGCTCGTCAGGCGCAATAGATCGTTGCACGCTGCTTTGCCCGCTGAATTCAGCTGCGCCGGGCCTAGCCGTCCCAGCAGCGCTTCGGCGTATTTGATGGGATCTTCCATCAACTTCTGCACCATGCTGTGCACGTTACCATCGCGGTCGATGGTGAACTTTTGCGCGATCATGCGTGTGACTTTGTACGCGTTGGTGGCCTCGTTGAGAGTGGAGTTCACCAAGTCTTCGGGAATTTCGTTGCCGGTCGTTTTTGCGACGCGATCCATGGCCGCTTGCAAGCCCACGAGAGCCTGCACGTACGGCGTGTTGTTGTCGTTCACCACGCGGTCGTTGCAGGGAGCCTTCTCAACGAAGTGCACTGGCTGAAAGGGGTCCTTGACGTTGGCGCTGGCCGCGTCGGTATTGGTCGAAGCCACGCAGAACATCGCCAGCAGGAAGCTGGAATTGCCGGATAGCTGCCCGAGCTTGGTTGCCGCATCGGCGATGTTGGCGTAGCGCACCACTTGGGAAGCAGCCAAATAGGCGCGCCAGTTGTCGAGGAAATCCTTGTGATA
>DASRHX010000555.1:0-3072 GCA_035650295.1 Bryobacteraceae bacterium
CCACACGGCAGAAAATTGCTGCCGCCATTCTGGCGGACAATTTCGCGATCGACCCCATTCCCGAGAGCCAGCTGGTCAAGATAAGCTATTCCTCGCCATCGCCGGCGTTGGCGGCGCGGATCACCAACGGCTTTGCCGACGGCTTCATCCACACCAATCTCGAGCGCCGCTACGACGCGTCCTCTTATGCGCGCAATTTCTTGGAAAGCCAGCTCGCCAAGGTGAAGGGCGAGTTGGAGAAGACGGAACGCCAACTGGTCGCCTATGCGCAGAAGCAGGGCATCATCAATACGGCGCGCGGCCAGGACGGGCCCGGGGGGGATACCGCATCGCTTTCGGGTGAATCTCTGGTGCAGCTGAATGAGGCGCTTTCGGAAGCGCAGAAGAAGCGCATTGTCGCAGAAGAACGCTATCGCAATCTTTCCGGCGGGGACACCGCGGAGGTGAACGAAAGCACGGCACAACTCCGTACGGACCGGGCGAAGCTCGAGGCCGAATATCAGGACAAGCTTCGCTCGTTCAAACCTGACTATCCGGACATGCAGCGCCTGAAAGCGCGCATCGACGCGCTCACCGATGCCATTGCCCGGGAACGCGGCACCGTGGCCGGCGGACGCAGTGCCAGCCTCCGCGCCGAATATCGGGCCGCCGCAGCCGAAGAGGGTCAGCTGCGCGCCCGCGTGGCCCAGATGAAGGATGAAGTGCTCAACCTGCGCGGGCGAAACATCCAGTACAATATCCTGCAGCGCGAAGTGGACACCAACCGATCACTCTACGATGCGCTACTGCAGCGCTATAAGGAAATCGGAGTTGCCGGCGGCATCGGAACCAACCAGATTTCGATCGTCGACAGAGCCGAAGTACCTGGTGGCCCGTATAGCCCGAACCTGCTCTACAATCTGCTCGTCGGCCTGGCGTTGGGCCTGATTGCCGGACTGGGCAGTGCCTTCGTGCTGGAATTCGTCAACGACGTTATCAAGACACCCGACGATGTTCGAGACAAGCTGAAGCTCGCATCACTGGGAGTCATTCCGCAAAAGCAGGGCCAGGCTTCCCTGGCCGAGGAACTCAAGGATCAGTCCTCGGCCGTTTCGGAGGCCTATTTCTCGCTTCGCACATCACTGCAATTCTCGACCGACACGGGCGCGCCCAAGAGCTTGCTGATCACGAGCACGCGCGCCGCGGAAGGGAAGTCGAGCACCACGCTTGCACTGGTGCAGAATTTCGCACGCCTGGGCCATCGCGTGCTGCTGATCGATGGAGACTTGCGCAAACCCGCCTTCGTCACAGGGTCCGAACCGCAGGAAGGACTGTCAAAACTGCTCACGAACGACGACCCGCTGCGAATGCATGTGCTGAAGACCAACTTCGAAAACCTGTGGCTCATCCCCTGCGGTCCGTTGCCGCCAAATCCAGCTGAATTGCTCGCATCACCCCGGCTCAAGCTCCTGATCAGCGAAGCAGTCGGCCAATTCGACATGGTGATTGTTGATGGGCCGCCAGTACTCGGCCTGGCTGATGCGCCGCTGCTTGGTGAGGCATGCCAAGCCACTTTGCTAGTGGTCGAGAGCGGCAAGACGCGAACCCGGGCTGCACAGGAGGCACTTGCTCGCCTCCATGCCGCCGAAAACCACGTTATCGGTGCGGTGCTGACGAAATACCGCCATCAGTCGAACACCTATGGCTATAATTACGAGCCTTACCGCTACGGCGGCGCTCTCGAAGACCGCGAACGCGAAATCCAGCTGATAGCGCATCGTGAGGCGTAGAAGGCCGTTCGATCTCGGGAGCCTGAAACAGCGTTGGCCGACAATCCTGGTGGCCACGCTGTTATCGCTGGCCTTGGCCGTAGTCGTCGTTCGGGTCGGCCTGATCTATAGTTTGGGACCGCGCGCCTTTGCAGCAGCATCGTTCGCGCCCAACCATCCACGCGTTCTAGCCAGCGAAATCGACGGTGAACTGGGCAGCAACAAGGGCGTGGTGACGGACCGTGCCAGGACGGCGGCACGCAAATTGGCGCGGCGGGCGCCGTTGCGTGACAACCCGATGCTGATTGGCGGAATCGACGCACTGGTTGCGAAAGACCCATGGAAGGCAAAACAGTTTCTCAGCCACGCGCTCGCCCGCAATCCCCGCTCGGAATTCGCCCGCCTGTTGATGCTCGAGCTCGATCTTCGCACCAGCGACGTCAAGCACGCGGTGATCGACATGACTATCCTTGGCCGCCTCTTGCCAGACGTGCAGACTGTTTTCGTGCCCGAACTGGCACGCATGGCACGCGACCCGCGCACGAGCCGGGCGCTTGCTCCCACGCTGCGGTCCGATCCCGTAATGCTGGCCAGCGTGCTTCAGCATCTTGCGCGGAATGGCGCAGACCCGAGACTGGTTCTTGAACTCGCAGGTGGAGTTTCGCCCCCACCCAACGACGTCGCCGACTGGCGCGAGCCCCTGTTGCGGGCGATGGTAGACCGGGGCGATGCCGTGCAAGCGCGCCGGCTGTGGGGAGCGTTTGCGGGTATGGAGCAAACCGGTAGCGGCGCTGCGATCTACGACAACGGTTTCCGCGGCTTGCCTGGCCTCCCTCCGTTCAACTGGGCATTGAAGGCGTCCGAAATCGGCGTCGCCGAGCGCGACAGGGATGGCGGTCTGCAGATCGAATATTATGGCCGCCAGCCGGGCGAACTTGCCGAGCAGCTGGTTGCATTGCCGCCCGGTCGTTACCGCCTGGGCTTCAGGGCTGAGGGCGACATAAACGATCCCCAACACCGGCTGTTCTGGAGGATCGCCTGTGTCTGGTCGGAAAAGGCGGCCCTCATCGAACTGCCGATTGCCGACCTCACATTTGCCGGACGAACGATCGCGGGCGATTTCACCGTGCCGGCCGGTTGCTCCGCGCAATGGCTCAGACTGGTAGGAGAGCCGACCGAGTTCCCGAAGGTCGAAAGTGTGATGATACGGCAGATCAGGATCGTGCCGTTAACGGTGCAATCATGACATTTCACCCACGTTCGTTCGTCGCGCCAGTTATTTTGGCGCTTTGCCTCCTTCTCGGCGGCGCCAGCGCCGCCGGTT
>DASRHX010000556.1:0-10613 GCA_035650295.1 Bryobacteraceae bacterium
GCGGGATCATCCATCGGCAGGAAGGGAATGGTCGTCGCCGCGAAGACCTTGGCGCTGACCACGCTCGATCTGCTGACACAGCCGAAGAATGTGGACGACGCCAAGACGGCGTTTCAAAAGCGAAAGGCGAACGTGTTCTACAAATCGCGAATTCCCATCGACGCGAAACCTCCGTTAGACTACCGTGGCAACTAGATGCCCTTACGCATTGGGTTCATCATTTACCCGGAGTTCACGCAGCTAGATATGACAGCTCCGTTCGAGGTGTTCGCGAGAATGCCCGACACGGAAGTGCTGGTATTGGGGAAGACGCGAGACGCCGTGCCTTCCGACCATGGCCTGCACATTCTTCCGAACGGAACGCTGCTCGATTGCCCGCAACTGGATATGGTGTGCGTGCCCGGCGGTCCAGGCTGCTCGGCCATCGTGGAAGACGACGAAGTGCTCACGTTTCTGTCCGAGCGGGGCGCCAAGGCCGATTACGTGACTAGCGTGTGTACGGGATCGTTGGTGCTCGCCGCGGCGGGTCTGTTGCGAGGCTACCGTGCGACCACGCATTGGAGCGTGTTGGAGTTACTTGCCCTGTGTGGCGCGATACCGGTGAACGAACGCGTTGTCGTGGACCGGAATCGCATCACGGGTGCGGGAGTGACGTCGGGCATCGACACGGCGCTGCGGATCGCGGCGACGATTTTCGGCGAAGAGGTTGCCTGCGAGATCCAATTGCGCCTGGAGTACGATCCACAGCCGCCATTCGACTGCGGCTCGCCGGTGAAGGCGCAGGCGTCGATAGTGGAGCGTGCGCGGGCCGTGATGGAGCACCGCATGGGCGACCGGTGTGCGGCGATGGCGCGCGCTGCCGCGCGGCTGAACGGGGGATAGCGCGGCAGGGCGGCGGAATCATATGATGGAAGGCAAATGAGAACCCGTCCTGTGCGCGCAGACGACTGGCGTGGCGTGTTTCCCGTGCCGCCGCTGGCTCGAACCAACGATTCGTCCCAATCCATTGACTTCGAACAGAGCCGGCGCATCGCCGCTCACATTGCCGCTGGCGGCATCCGCAATTTTCTGTATGGCGGCAATGCGTTTCTTTATCACATCCGCCTGCGAGAGTATCACGCGCTGCTCGATTGGTTGACGGGTTTTCCGGACGACCATTGGATGATCCCGAGCGCCGGGCCCAGCTTCGGCCGTGCGATGGATCAGGCCGATCTGCTGAAGAACTATGATTTCCCCTGTGCCATGCTGCTGCCATGCGCCGACCCGCGCGACGCGAAAGGGCTGGAGCGGGGCTATCGCTCATTTGCCGATGCCGCGCGGAAGAAGCTGATCCTCTATCTGAAGGAGGAACACAACATGGGCGCAGACAAGGAAGCTGGTCTCGACGCCGTGGCGCGTATGGTGGACGACGGTATTTGCGTGGGCATAAAGTACGCAGTGGTGCGCGAAAATCCAGCCGAGGACGCCTATTTGACTGGCTTGTTGCGCCGCGTGGACAAGAGCTTTGTGATTAGCGGAATCGGCGAACGGCCCGCCATCGTCCATACGCGGGACTTCGAGCTTCCCGGTTTCACGACCGGGTCGGGTTGCCTCGCCCCCGCGCTGTCGCGGCAGATCTGGGAGCTGTGCAACGCAGGCCAGTTCGACGAGGCCGAGCCGTTGCGGCGGCTGTTCCTGCCGGTCGAGGATTTGCGCGACGCCATGGGTCCGGCGCGCGTGCTGCACGCGGCGACCGAATTAGCGGGCATCGCGAAGACAGGACCGATCGAGCCCTACATTACGGCACTGGATGCGGCGCAGTGTGCGCGGCTGTTGCAGCCGGCGCGGGAACTTGTGGCGGCTAATCAGGAAGCGATGGCGGCGGCGTAGGTTCATTTACCCGAGCGCTCGCGGGCTAAAGAGTCGACGAGTTCTTTTACGTGGCGTGCGATATCCTTGCGGGCGCCATCATAGTTCTGGCTCGGTGACGAGATGTCCGCCCAATCGACTGGCTTTGCCTTTGCGTTCAGGCGCTCGGGCAACTTACAGCCGAGCGTAACGACTCGCTCCGCATTGCCGACATCGGCGGCACTGATCAGTTGGGGTTTGCCGCTGGGCCTGGCGAAACCATCCTTGGCAAGGCCAGAAATCACGGCAGGCGCAAACGCTGCGTCGGGGTTCGTGCCGCGCGAAATCGCACGATGCGGCAACCCTTTCTGCTCGGCCTGTTTATTGAACTCGGCAGCCGCGATGATGCTCTTGGCCGCGCCATGTTCGCAGACGAATAAAACCGCTGGAGCCTTTCCCAGATTGGTGGTTTGGCTTGCGCCAATCGCACCGAGCAGAATAGTCGCAAGGAAGTGCCATCGGCGGGTCTTCATGGATTCCAGGATACGGCACCCTCAGGTTGACAGCTGTCAGGCCACCGCCATCACCTGCTCCAGTGGTAGGCGGATGATGAATTTCGCGCCGCCGCCGGGGCGGTCTTCGACCCAAATCTCGCCGCCATGTTCGAGTACGCTTTGGCGCGAAAGGGCAAGGCCAAGGCCAAGGCCGTTCTTTTTGCCGAACGTCACGAAGGGCTGAAAGAGTTGCTCACGAATGCCGGGGGCGATACCGGGGCCGTTGTCTGCGACCTCGATTTGAACGACGCGTCCGTCGCGCGCGGCGGTGATTTGAATCTCGCCGCCCTCGGGTAACGCTTCGAGTGCGTTGGAAAGCAGATTGAGAAAGACCCGCTCCATGCGCGCGCGTTCGAGGAGCGCGGTGAGGTCCTCCGGCAACTTGCGCGTGATGCGAATGCGATTGCGTTGCGCCGTTGCTTCCACCTCTTCCACGGCAGCCTCGACGACTTCGCGCACTGTGCAGGATTCCCGCTCTTTGGCGCCGCCGCGCGTGATTTGCAGCAGGTCGTTCAGCATCTCCTGAATGCGGCGGCTGGAGCGATAGATATTGGCGGCGAGGCGCTTCACCTGATGAGGGGCGAGGTCGGTATCGACCATCATTTCGGCGCCGCCATATATGGCTGCCAGCGGATTACGCAGATCGTGGACGATGGAGCTCGCCATGCGTCCGATGGTCGAGATGCGTTCCTGGCGGATCAGTTCCTGACGAGCCGATTGGAGAGACTCACACATCGTGTTGAAGGTGGTAGCGAGGCGGCCCAACTCATCCGTGCCTTCGACGGGAACGCGGAAGTTGTAGTTCTGCCGCGACACCTGGACCGCCGCGAGATCCAGCGCATGAACAGGTTGCACGATACGGCGGGCGAGGAAGTAACTGACGGCCAAACCGAGGGCGATCGCCGATAGCCAGGCGAGGGCGAGATGGGTTCGCAGTTGGCCAATGCGCTGGCTGGTGGCTTCAAACGAACGCAGGATGCAGAGTTTGCCGGCTGGCTTGCCATCAAGGCTGATCAAGGTGCGCGTGAGGGCGGTGTATTCAGTGACGCCGTCGTTGACGCGGCTAGGCGCTTGTTCATCCATGGAGAGCTTGCCAAGTTCCTGACTAGCGCGTGTGTTGAGCGTGGAGGCGAACACCTGGCCGCCGGAGAGAAAAAGAAAATCGCTTCCTCCGGTGCTCTGTTTCAGCTTTTGCGCCACCTGGTGATTCACTTCAAAGCCCGTGATCAGAACGCTGATCAGCGCTTGCCCGGAAGCGCTGTCGACGTAAACGGGCGTAAGGACCAATTGGAATAGGCGGCCGTTGAGGACGACGAATCCTGACACCTGCTTTGGGAACCGGTCGCGGGCGGAGCGAACGACCGGCCATGTGCGCGCGAGAGAGGGCTCGGAGGTAGGTCCGAAGGGAGCGATTACCTCGCCTTCCGGGCTTGCCACCAGAATGAAGGCGCTCTCCTTAAGGTTGTCATTGACTTTGGTCCAGAGTTCTCCGGCGACGTCGCGAATCGTCGCCTGATGGCGGGTGCGAACGGCGTCGCGCACGTTGGGCATGCTGCTGAGAATGGCTGCCACGGAGCCGAGGGTTTCCGAGCGCGAGGTCCACAGTGATTCATAGGCCTGGAGGCTCGATGAGATTTCGTCCTGCAGGCTCAACTCCGATGTGTCCAATGCATGCCGCTGCAGCAGCCATGCCGTGACTCCGAACAAGAGCGTGAGTGCGACAGATGTGGATAACCAGATCTTCGGCAGTAGTGTGAGGCGCGGCCGGGTCATTTGCTTACTCCGCGGTAGACGCCGGGCCCGGGTGGTTCCGGGGGATATTCGACGCCGTGCTTATTCAGGTGCGGGACGGGAAGATAGCCGGCCTCGGAAATCTTGAGCGCGACCGAGGTTTGCCCTTGGGCGTCGACGATGATGCGCCTGTTGAGCTTTTCGAGAGATGCTTCCGTGGCGCGCTCATGCCAGATCTTGAGCGTGTATTCACCCGGCGCTACGTCTTTGATGCGAAATGCACCGGAAGGTTCCGTAAGCGCGGCATAGGAGGAGTTCACGACCACGATAACGGCGCTCATCGTGGAGTGGATGTTGCAGAAGACGCGCACGATGCCGGTACGGTGGAATTTCACCTTGCGCGTCGTGCCGGGAGGGTAGAGTCCGGTGTCAAACGGCTGCCCGGCGAAGTTTGAGAAGGCGTTGTGAAAAATCGGATCGAAGTTGGGGAAGTCCACGGTGGAACCCGTGGGCACGATGGTCACGTGCGGGCTGAATCGTTTTCCGCGTTGCGTGATGGTGAACGTGCCGGGCTTGGAGGCGGGCGGTGCGTTCTGCGATTCGAGCCAAATGGCAACACCCGAGAAATTGCGCTTCTTACGCACGTTGGAATCGCGCGAGTCGGCGAGCTCCACCGTGCCGCTTACGTCGGCGGACGAGGCGGCAACGGCCAGCAGGAGCAAGCTAAAACTGATACGCAAGAGATAGGTCATAGCGCGGATTGCGAACGGTGCCGCCGGTCAGATAATTCGTGCGGATCTGCATGGCTTCGATAGACAGCAGAACATTGGGAGCGATGCGGAACATCACGTTTGCCGCACCCGTGCGGTTCGAGCCAATCATGGTGCTCAAAAGATCGCGGTCGCGGTCGTCCATCGTTCCCGCCATCAGATTGAGCGAAACACGCTGCGTAAAGGGCACACTTACTTGCGCCCAGCCGCCGCGCGAGTGCACGCCATGGACTCCCTGCGGGGTGACGACCCAACCCTGACGAAAGGAGCCGAAGTGGTGGAGGTTTTCGCCGGTGAAAATGATCCCGGAGAGTTCCAGCAGGCGGAAAGGATTGGCGAACCAGTCGATTGTCCATGCGCGGGAGGGAATGGAGAAGCCGCCGATGTGCGATTCGCTGGCGTGAAACGCGGTTGCCAGTTCCATGCGGCGATCGCCATCGAATTGGTGCGCAAGTTCGAGGCGTCCTTCGAGGGCAGGCCGGCGCCGTTCGACCGCCAGCGTGCCTGGGTTGCCGCCCGACTCCTCGGCCGTCTGCACGACGGCGAGCTGTCCGCGAAGCTTGGTGGCGGGCGCAAGCGCGAAGCGTTGTTCGAGCCGAATTTGCGGCTGCCAACGCCAGAGGTTGCCAGCAGAGGTCAGGGGCGAGACGCCGGAGTAGGAAAGCGAGTTGGGATCGCGCAGTGCAACGAGCGCCTTCTCCTGGCCGATCATCAGCGAGCGGTTGTGCCAGTCAAATTGAATCTCGGCCGTGCGCAAGCGGGCGTTGGGATATTGGGCGGTTTCTGTGCTGCCGTCGTAAAAGTCGCCGAAGACCGAACCCGAAACTTGCGCGCCAAATAGCGTTTGCGGACCGCGAAACTCCAATCCGATAACGGTTTGCCGGAAGGTGACCGCGGCAGTAGCCCTGCCGGGATTGCGCGAGGCGACCGTCGGCGTATCCTGGCCGTTGGCGTGGGCGCCGTTCCGATAAAAGTTCATCAAGGCCATACCGCGGAGCTTGATGGGGAAGCGCTGGGAGGCTTCCACTTTTGTTTGAGCGTGCTCGTCGACGCGCCGGGCGACGATCTCCTGCGCTTCGGAATCGGTTGCGGATTGCTGCTTCATTGCGCCCAATTCAGCGCGTAGTTTCTCGATCTCTTGGCGTAGGGAGTTGTTGTCATGTTCGAGTTTGTCCAGCCGTTCCACCAGCACGTTCAGATTTTGCGCGTGGGCGGCGAAGCGTCCCATCGGCAGGACGATTAGACATAGCATCCCGAAGGTCCGGGCACTCATGGTTCCACCTGTCCGCGCCCATTCATGAGGCGCTGTAATTCCAACCGCACGGCGGCGGGCGAATATGGTTTGGTAAAGAAGGCATCGGCGCCGGCTGTCATGGCGCGTTGCTCCGCGTTCGGCGCGGTCGAGCCAGACGTGACGACAATTACGGCGGAGGCGCAGCGCCTGTGAGCCCGCACGGCGGTGATAAGTGAATAGCCATCGGCTTTGGGCATCTCCAGATCGGTAACGATGGCGTCGACCTGAGGCGAGGTATTCAAGATTTCCAGCGCGGCCTTCACCTCGTCGGCACAGATGGTATCCCAACCGCCATTGGAAAGCGCAATTTCCAGGGTCGCCGCTACCTGCTGGGAGTCGTCCACGATGAGCACACGCACGGGCATCCTCCTTCTTTTCACGCTAAGGCAGAAAGCGGTATCCAACCCCATGGACTGTTACAAAATGACGTGGCGCGTTGGGATCCGGTTCAAACTTCTGGCGCAACTTTACAACATGCGCGTCGACGGTCCGCGTATTGGGAAAGCTCTCATAGCCCCAAACCGAGTTCAGAATCATGTCCCGCGTCAGAGCACGGTCGGGGTTTTGAAGGAAGTAGAGGAGCAGGTTGTACTCGGCCGGGGTCACTTTCACTTCTTCTTGCAGGCGAACGACGACGCGGCGGTCGAGGTCGATCTCGGTATCGCTGAAGCGGAGAATGGTGTGGGCGTCGGACTGCGATCGCCGCAATATGGCGCGGATGCGGGCCAGCAGTTCGCGGCGGCCAAAGGGCTTCACCACATAATCGTCGGCTCCCATTTCGAGCAGTAGCACCTTATCTACTTCGTCACCGACCGCGCTGAGGACGATAATGGGCGTCTGAATTTGCGCACTGCGCAGGTGCTTGCAGATCTCCATACCGCTCATTTCGGGAAGTCTGAGATCGACGATGAGCAGGTCGGGTTTGAGCGAAAGAGCTTTTTCGTAGCCGTCACGACCGTTCAATGCGGAGCTGGTACGGTACCCCTCCTGCTCCAACATGACGGCGATTGTATCCTGGAGGCTTTCGTCGTCGTCAATTACTAAGATGGTCTGCATTAGGGTCCGGAGCTTGATTTTAATGGATCGGGGCCATGCGATGCAGATGCGGTTGTTATAGTGGAAGGAAAGACGAAAGGAATCACTGGATGAAACGATTGCTGCTGGCCTTCGTGTCGTTTGGAGCGCTTGCATTCGCCCAATACAAACTCGAAGCCACGGGTGAACCCCCGGCAGACCTGGCTGCGCCTATTCGTGCGCTGATGGAGGGCAGCGGCCACAAGGTTTTGGCCGCCGATGGCAAGGTTTGGTGTGAGGTATGGTTTGTGAAGGCCGCCCCCAAAGGCCCGGTGTCGAGCGAGGCCGACGTGATGTGGAGGACCGTGCCGCCGGGCTCCGTGATTGGAGCGATCCGTTGGCACGACGGCGCCTACGACCGGCGCGCGCAACCGATCAAGCCGGGCGTCTACACGCTTCGTTTCAGCATGTTCCCTTTGAACGGAGACCATCAGGGGGTGGCGCCAAATCGCGACTTCCTTGTGATGTCGCCCGCGAAGGACGATGAGAACGCAGCGGCAGTTGCAGATTTTAAGAGTCTGGTTGCGCTGTCTAAGAATGCCTCCGGCACGCCGCACCCCGCCGTGTTGAGCATGTATTTGGCGGAGAGCGATTTCAAACCAGGGCTACAAAACGTGGGTGAGCATGACTGGATTCTCTACGTTAAAGTGGGCGACGCGCAAATCGGACTGATCGTAGTGGGTAAGGCAGAAGGTTAAAGCACGAGTTCGCGCTGACAGCCGCGCAAATCCATTTCGAATTCGATCGTTTCGATGGGTGGGGCCGAATAGTGCCAAGTGAGGCCGTGGATCGCCGCTTTGCCCATTGGACGAATAAGCTCGCTTTCCAACAGGTGCCACATTGGATGAAGCGTGTAAACTTCGGCGACCGTCACATCGTTCCATCCCACCACTAGACCTTGCAGGCGTCCACTCATGAGACCCATGACGAAGCGGGCCTTCTCGCGCAGCGCGTCCGCCGAGGTTTCGCCGCGGCGTACAACATCGTGCGGATCGAGTGAGCCTTCGGGAAGTTCGCCGGCGCCGGCGACGATGAAAGTTCTTTGCTTCGCGGCCGACGGTGACGTGTAACTGAAGCCGTACAGCGAGGGTTCCCTGGGTGCGACGATCTTGGGGGCGATATTGGTCCGGGCCACGGGATTGACGCCTTCGAGAAACAGGCCCCAATGCTTCAGAACGTCGATGTATCCGGCGTTGAAATCGTTGAAGCCCTGAAAAGTAAAGGGGCGCGGCGAGCGCAGTTCCATTCCGCATAGAGAGTGAATGGGGAGCTTAGCGGCGGCGAGATGCTGTTCCACTGCCTGGAAGCCTTGCTTGAGTGGAACGGGTTGATGGAAGCGGGCATGCACCACTTCGAAACCGTCGTCCGCGACCGCGCCGCCTGAGTAGGGTGCAATGCCGCGAATGAACGAGTAGTGGCCTCGTGCGTTGTGAACGAGCATGGCTAAGCGAGAGACTTTCGCATCGAGTCGACGGCGGCGATGAGGCTCTTCACCTGGTCGCCAAGCGGAATGTATTCCATCGTCAGATACCCCTTATAGCCGGCTTTTTGGATTTCCTTGTAAAGGTAGGGATAGTTCATCTCGCCGGTGCCGGGATCGTTGCGTCCAGGATTGTCCGCGATGTGGAAAACCTTCACATAAGGCATGGCGTCGCGCAGAGTACGAGTCACATCACCCATCTGTACCTGTTCGTGATAGAGGTCGAAGAGGAGGCGGATGTTCGGGTGATCGGCTTCCTTCATGAGCTTCACCCCGCCCACACAGCTATCGAGGAAGTAGCCTTTGTGATTCACCTTAGTGTTGAGTGGCTCGACAATGAGGGTGACGTTCGCTTTGGCCGCCAGATCTCCGCATCGCTTGGTGCTCTCCACCAGGCTGGTCCACTGCTCGGCGTAGCTCTTGGAAGGGATCGCATTGCCGGACATCAACAACAGCATGGAAATTTCGAGCCGTTGAGCTGCGTCAATATTCTTCTGCACTTCCTTGAGGAGGTTGTCGCGCTGCGCCGGGTCGACCATGGAGATCGGCATGCGGCCCCAGAACGGCGTGGAGCTTATGGTGTCGATGCCAAGCTTGAGCGAACGGGTGAGCTTCTTCACGCGATCGATGTCCGCATTGGTCCACTCTGCATGCTCGCCCACGAGTTCTACGGATTGAATGCCGGCCTTGGCGGCCGCCTCGAGCTTTTCTTCGAACGAGCCCTTCAGCGTCCAAAGCATCACCGACGACGTATTCGGGGCGGATACGGGCGTTTGAGCGAGGGAGGCCGCGGCCGCAGCGGCTCCCACGATGAGTTCTCTGCGTTCCATCATCGCTCGATAGAATAGCACTCCGGCGCCGCATGATATCCTGAGTACTCACTCCGCTGTTTCAGGTAACCCCATGCGGCAAATCCGCTTTGAGACGCGCGGCGGCATTGCCGTTACGCGCAAAATTTCCAAAACCCCTTATAAGAAAGGCTTGCGTGCTTTGTTGCGCGAGTTGGATACTCGGCGTGGAATCTATTTGTCCTCCGGATACGAATATCCGGGCCGCTATTCGAGATGGGACATCGCCAGCACGAATCCGCCGCTGGAGATCGTCGGGCGCGGCCGTGAGCTGGAGTTCCACGCGCTAAATGCGCGCGGCGCAGTACTGTGCGAACTCTTCCTGCGGCTGCTGCGCGGTCATCCGCATTGGCAGACGATTACGCCGGTCGAAGGCGGTTGGAGGGGCACGCTAGAACCGTTGCCCACGCTGTTTTCCGAAGAGGAGCGCAGCCGCCAGCCTTCTGCTTTCTCGATTCTCCGCGCGATTCTCGACGAATTTCGCAGTCTGGGCGATGCGCGGCTGGCCTTGGTCGGAGCATTCGGTTACGATCTGCTATTTCAGTTTGACCCCATTGAATGGAAGCTGCCGCGCCACGGCGCGAAAGATCTGCATTTGTTTCTGTGCGACGACATCTGCTTCATGGATCGTAAGAAGGAACAGATCGAGCGCTATCAATACGACTTCGAATTCCAGGAGCTCTCCACGATTACTCTGCCCCGGGATGGAGCGGAAGTATCGCCGCATCCGGACACCGGAGTGGCCGACATCACTTGCGATCACACGCCGGAGGAGTATATGGCCGGCGTGGAGAAGGTGCGTCAAGGCATGAAGCGCGGCGACTACTATGAGGTCGTCCTGCGCCAGAAATTCCAGGCCCCTTATTCGGGCAGTGTGTCGGAGCTGTTCGAGCGGATTCAGAAGGCTTCGCCAAGCCCCTATGAGTTTCTGATTCAGTTCGGCGAGGAACAACTGGTCGGCGCATCGCCTGAGATGTTCGTCCGTGTAGAAGGTGGGCGTATTGAGACCTGTCCGATTTCGGGAACGGCACGCCG
>DASRHX010000557.1:0-25208 GCA_035650295.1 Bryobacteraceae bacterium
ACGAGGTACTTGCGGCGCATGCGCACCTCGGCGCCCCCATAGCGCGCTGCCGCGGTCGAGCTGAGGATGACATCCACGCTCCGCTGCTCGCCTTCGCGGGCTTCAGTCGGCAGCTGGAAGTAGAGCGCATAGCGGTTGCGAATGCGCCGCAGCGTGCGTTCGACCGAAGATGCGTCGGAGAGGCTGAGGCTGTCCCCGCCAGACTCGCGCGCGATCTCGCCGGTGCCCGCCGATTGCAAACGCGGCTGTCCGCCTCCCGGAATTCCACCACCACGTCCGCCCGGACCCCAAATCACGGGTCCCTGCCCACCGGGAATGGGCCATGGGCTTCCGCCGGGCCATGTCGATCCGCCGCCCGGCCACGAGCCTCCGCCACGGCGCCGGGAAGGTGGGTATTGTCCTCCGCCAGGCACACCGCCCCCGCGCGAATAGCCCGGTTCGATCGGGGGAGCGAGCAGCAAGCTCAACACGGCATCTGCCGAGGCGAGCGCACGATTGACGCGCGGTTCGTCGCGTTCGAATTCGGTGCGGTCGTCGGTGACAATCACAATTGCCCGCCGGGCGTTCGGACGCGCGTTAGTTTTGACGTGGCGCGCCGCATCGAGCAGCGCCCGGGTGATGTCGGTGCCGCCGTCGAAGGTTTCCTGGCGCAGAAGGAAATCCATTTCGCGCACAGCGTCTTCAGGGTTGGAACGGAACGGCTGACGCACGCGGGTCGAGCGATCGAACACCATCACGCCTACGCGATCTTCGTTGCCCAAAACCTGAAGGGCACGCCGCGAAGCCCTTGCGACTTGCTCCAAATGAGGCCGCATGCTGCCGCTGACGTCGAGCAGCATAAGAATATCCACCGGGACGTTCTCGGTGGCGAAGTTGCGGATCTCCTGTACACGTCCCTCTTCGCGCAGAACAAAGTCTTCCTTCGTGAGCCCGGTGATTGCGTCCCTATTGCGGTCGAGCACCTGCACGTCGACTCGAACCAGGGAGACGTCGCTGCGGAAGATCACTTCCTCATTGGCCGCCAACGCGCCCACACCCGCCGCCAGCAACACTACTCGAGTCCAATACATCGTGAGACCTGCGCTGGAAGTTATGACGGCGGTGGTGCGCGCCGGGTTTCGGCCATTCCGGCCGGGCTGCGGCTAGGCGATGCCGGTCAAAACCTGTACCCAGGCCGGTTCGCGCAGGAGTTCCGGCATACGCGCGCGTCCACTCTGGATGTGCTCGGACCGGCCGTGTGCCTCCAGGGCGTCCGTACTCGTCCACTCCTCGATGAAGGTGAATTTGCCCGCGTCGGCGAGATCGACGAACAAATCATACCGGAGGCACCCGTTCTCCTTAAGGGTGGGCGCGATGAATCCTTCAAGAATGGAGCGCAAAGCAGCTTCCTGGCCGGGTTTGGCGTGAATGTGGGCGACCACATCGATCTTGGACATCACACCAGACTAGCGCGCGACGGGCGCAGGGAGAACTTCCACCGACACGCTGATAATCTGTTCGCCGCCCCCGAGCGCAACGCCCTTCACAGGCGTCACATCGAGATACTCACGCCCCCACGCCAGCGTCACGTGAGTCCCCTGGGGACGCACGTTGTTTGTCGGATCGAAGTCCTGCCAGCCGAAAACCGGACAGAAAACGGAAACCCAGGCGTGCGATGCCTCGGCTCCGATGGCCTTTTCGCCGCTGCGCAAATAGCCGCTGACATAACGCGCCGGAAGTCCTAGCGAGCGCAGACAGGCAATCATGAGATGCGCGAAGTCCTGGCAGACCCCCTTGCGCTGCTGGAGCACTTCGTCGACCGGCGTTGTGACGGATGTGGCGCGCGGATCATATTCGAACTCTTTGCAGATTTTGCCGCATAGTTCGCCAACGGCGGCGAGAAACGCCCGGCCCTCCGGGAAACAACTCCGCGCATAGGCGGCAAATGGCTCGGCGATGGGCGCTTGCGGCGAGGCGAGAGAAAACGGAAGCGCGTCGAATAAACTCCCATCGGGCCGGTCGCGCACTTGGTCCCGCACGGACTCCCATGCGGGCGACAGAGTTGCCTCGGGAGACTCGCCGTCTTCCACCTCCACCACGCTCGTCGCCGTAATGGTGAGCGTTTCATGTGGCTCGTGGATCGAGAAGTAGCTCACCTCATTGCCGAAGTAGTCGCGCCGCGACTCGAGAAAATCGGGTACGGGCACGATGTTCAACTCGTGCTCCAGCAAGGTCTGTGACTCGTGCTCGCGCGGGCACAGGTGGACCTCGGTATGGCAGATGGATACCGGCTCGCTGTACATATACATCGTCGTGTGTGTGGCGCGGTAGATCATGGGCGTTTACGGTGCGGACAGCCTGCGCGAAGCCACGGCATGGCTGAAGTAACGGCGTGTGAGTGCCTCGGAAAGCAGCCGCAACTCGGCAAGTTGATGGCCCAGCAGCGTGTCGAGAGCGAACCATCGCCCTGTCGGGTCGGGCCGCGTGAGTTCGTTGATCTCACACAACTGCACTGCCGTCAGCAGTCCCAGGGCGACACGCGCCTCCTGCGGGCGGCGAATCTTGTTCTGGCTTTCCGGCAGTTGATCGATATGCTCCACCAGTTGCGCCAGTTGAAAGGCGATGGAACGCGGATTCACTTCGTCCACCAGCAGGAGATCCAGAACCAATTCGGGCAACACAGAGGTGAGATAACGCGAACGGTAGGTAATGCTGCTGTCGGCTATGTCGAGCACGGCTTCGAGCACGCCGGCGTCTGCGCCGCACTGCTCGGCGATGCCATAGCGCAGAACTTCCGACATCTGAATGCTGCGTTCCAGCCGGCGGCCGATGTCGAGGAAACGCCACCCGTCACCACGTGTCATGCCCTCCATCACAAGCCCGCTAAAGGCCGACAGCGAGAGTATCACCTCGTTCAGACGGTCGAGTGCCGTGCTCACCAGCAACGGCTCGGCCGTTGCTGGCGCCGGCAGTTGCTCGCCCAGCCGGCTTAGCACGCGCCAGGCGTCGCCGGAAATACGATCGCGCAGAAGCCAAGCCACGGAACGCACCTGCTCCATGTGACGCGAAAGAGGGCTCGCACCCTCGCTGTCGTATACCATCGAGAGGATGTCCCGTTCGCGCCCTTCCGGTCCGGCGCCCGCCAAAGTGTCGCCCGTGAGATAACCAAGCGCCTGCAGAATCCGAATGCCGGTTTCGACGCCCGAGGAAGGCGACCGTTCGCTTTCTTCGCTGAGGCGCGGCAAAATCGCGCGCACGATCCGCACGGCCAGTTCCACGCGCTCCGTGTATCGGCCAAGCCAGAAGAGATTGTCGGCCACGCGGCTCGGCAGATCGAAAGTCGCGCGGCTGATCTCCAACGGGTGCGACGCTGGCCGCAGTAGTGTGAGGTGCGGAACGGTCTCGTCGCCCGGCACCCAAGTGTCCTTGCTGCCGCCGCCCTTCTGCATGGAGACAACTAGGCTGTCCAGGCTCGACGTCACGCGCGTCAGCCCACCGGGCATCACGTGATAACCATCCCCGCTTGCCACCGCATACACGCGCAGCACCATGTGGCGGGGATGGAGCCGGCCTTCGTCCCAAACGGGCACGGTCGAAAGCGACACCTGCTCCTGCGCGACATATTGATCGGGCCGCGCGCGCATCTGCTCCAAAAGTTCCGACCGTTCATTCGCGGAAAGCTTCGCGCCAAAAATGGGCTGCTTGCCAAACGATGGAAACGTCGGCTTCACCACGAGGTTCGCGAGGTTCTTCTCGACGAATTCGAATGGTTCTTTCTGCCCGCACCACCATGTGGCCACCGAGGGTATCTTGAGATCCTCGCCCAGTAGTTGGCGGCACAGTCCCGGCAGGAAAGCCGCGGTTGCCGCCGATTCGACAAGGCCGGAGCCAAGGGCATTGGCAAGGGCCACCGTGCCCGATCGCACCGCCTGCACAAGGCCCGGAACACCGAGCATCGAATCGCCGCGCAACTCGAGCGGATCGCAGAAGCTATCGTCCTGGCGCCGTAGAATCACATCGACCGGAAGCAATCCGCCGAGGGTCTTCAGCAGCACGCGGTTCTCGCGTACCGTGAGATCGCCGCCCTCCACTAACGTGTAGCCGAGATATCGCGCCAGAAATGCGTGCTCGAAATAGGTTTCGTTATAGGGGCCCGGCGTGAGCAGGACCACGCGCGGATTTTCGCGGTGGCTCGGCACGAGTTTGAGTAAGGTATCGCGGTAGGTTTGGAAATACGAGGCCAGGCGTTGCACCTGTCCGTCGCCAAACAGGTCCGGCAGCACGCGGGAAATCACCAGCCGGTTTTCCAGCGCATAGCCGGCTCCCGAAGGAGCCTGTGTGCGATCGGCAATCACCCACCATTGGCCGTCGGGAGATCGCGCCAGATCGGCTGAGTAGATGTGCAGATGAGTTCCACCGGGCACCTCAATTCCGCAACACGGGCGCAGGAAATTGGGATTCTCAAAAACAAGGCGAGGCGGTAGCATGCGCTCGCGCAACAATCGCTGCGGGCCGTACAAGTCGGCCAGCATCGTGTTCAACAGCGTGGCGCGCTGTGTAATCGCTGCCTCGAGCCGCTTCCATTCGGCGGCATCGATCAGCAGCGGTACGGGGTCGAGCGTCCACGGCCTGGCCGTGCTTTTCGGATCGCCGTACACGTTGTACGTGATGCCGTTCTCATGGATGACGCGTCGGCCTTCCTGCCAGCGGCGGGCCAATTCCCCATGGCCCATGGCGACCAGCGAATCGAGAATGCCACGCCAGTGCTCGCGCACGCGGCCGTCCGCCCCTACCGCTTCATCGTGGTAAACGGGCTGTGGTTGATATCTCCATTGCGCCTCCAAACCGGGCGGAGACGCTGCGCCGTCCTTCTTCATCCAGGTTGCCCTTATTCTCTCATTGGAAGCCGCCAAGCCGCCCGCTGGGAGCCCGGCGCAAGTCGAGCGTGAGCGGATAATCCGGATTCCACTCTGGAGCGGGAATCGTCATCGGGCCTGGTGTGTGGCCGAACTCCGCGAAGCGTGCGCCACGCCTGGCTTCGGCTTCAAAGGCATTCACCGGGAATGTCTCGAAGCTGCGCCCGCCCGGATGTGATACGTGGTACGTACAACCGCCGATCGAGCGGCCCGTCCACGTGTCGAGGGAATCGAACACCAGCGGCGTGTGGACGGGAATCGTCGGATGCAGGCACGACGGCGGCTGCCAGGCGCGGTAGCGCACGCCCGCCACCCATTCTCCGTTCACGCCGGTTGCGTGCAGAGGAACTCGCCGTCCATTGCAGGTGACAATGTGACGGCGGTCCACCAGACCGCTGACCTTCACCTGCACGCGCTCGACCGACGAATCGACGTAGCGCGACATGCCGCCGCCAGAGGCTTCTTCGCCCAACACGTACCAGGGCTCGGTGGCTTGCCGGATTTCCATCTGCATTCCCAGGTGGTTCACCACGCCCAAGACCGGATAGCGGAACTCAAAATGGGGCGCGAACCACGAACGCTCAAACGCGAACCCGGAGCGGGAGAGGTCGGCAAGGACATCGGCAAAGTCGTGGCCCACGAAATGCGGCAGCATGAACTGATCGTGCAGGCGCGTGCCCCATTGCACCGGCGGATGCGTGAACGGCTCCTTCCAGAACCAGGCGATCAAGGCGCGCACCAGCAGTTGCTGCGTCAGGCTCATGCGCGCGTGCGGTGGCATCTCGAAGCCGCGCAATTCGAGCAGGCCGAGCCGGCCCGTCGATGAATCGGGCGAATACAGCTTGTCTATGCAAAACTCCGCGCGATGCGTGTTGCCGGTGACGTCCACCAGGATGTGCCGGAAGATGCGGTCCACAAGCCATGGCGGACAGTCGCCCGCGCCCGGCATCGGGATTTGGTTGAACGCAATTTCGAGTTCGTAGATGTTGTCCTGCCGCGTTTCGTCCACCCGAGGCGCCTGCGATGTCGGTCCCAGGAATATTGTCGAGAACATGTACGACAGCGACGGATGATTCAGCCAGTAGCACAGCATGCTGCGCAGCAGATCCGGACGGCGCAAGAAAGGACTGTCGGACGGCGTAGCCCCGCCGAGTACGAAGTGGTTGCCACCGCCCGTGCCGGTGTGCCGTCCGTCGATCATGAATTTTTCGGCGCACAGCCTCGACTGGCGCGCGTCCTCATATAGATTTGTCGTGTTCGACACCAATTCGTCCCAGCTATGCGCGGGATGAACGTTCACTTCGATCACACCCGGATCGGGAGTCACCTTGATGCTGTTCAACCGCCAATCGAAGGGCGGTGGATAGCCTTCCAACACAATCGGCATTTGAAGTCCCGCCGCGGTATCTTCAATCGCCGTGATCAAATCGACGTAGTCTTCCGTGGCCTGCACGGGCGGCATGAATACGTGCAGCACGCCGTTGCGCGGCTCCACGCACAGTGCCGTGCGCACCACCCACGGCGCCGATTCGCCCTGCTTCGGTTTGCGGTCGCGTTCGCCTCCGCTGCGGCGCTGCAGGACAGGATCTTCCGGCTTGATCCGCGCCGGAACGGGCAGTGGTGCACGATTCACCATCGGGTCTTCGGGATCGACGATCGGCGCGTCGGCGGCAGCCATCCACGGCAGGCTCGGCAGTGGCAGCCGCAGGCCGGCCGGAGAATCGCCAGGCATAAGGAATAGCTTCTGCCCACGCAACATCCACAGCCCTGTCTGCCACTCCGGCCCCTTCTTTCCTTGGCCGCGCTGCAAAGGCAGCACATAACCGACGGGCGTGCTCAACCCGCGTTCGAACACGCGGCGAATGCGCTCGCGGTCCACCGGATTGTCCAGCTTGTTGTCGGAGGGATCGAGGTTCACCGGCAACGTGCGCTCCATTTGCAGGTAGTGCACCGGATCCTCGTACGCCTCATTTGTATAGCTCGAATCTAAGCCCAATCGCCGCGCGAGAGTCTCGGCAAATTTCTGTGCATCGAGCGGTCCAAAGTTATGCTTGTCCGCCGCGCGCGCAATCAGCTTCCGATCGTGCCACAAGGGCAGCCCGTCGCGCCGCCAATACACGGTAAGTGCCCATCGCGGTAACGGCTCGCCGGGATACCATTTGCCCTGACCGTAGTGAAGCAGTCCTCCCTTGGCGTATCGCTTGCTCAGTCGGTCGAGCAACTCTTCGGCGCGCAGCCGCTTGTTCTCGCCGAGCGCGGCGGTATTCCATTCTTCGCCTTCCATGTCGTCGATCGAGACGAACGTCGGCTCGCCGCCCATGGTCAGCCGCACATCGTTCTCCTGCAGAACGGCATCCACCTGATGGCCAAGCGAATCGATGCGGTGCCATTGATCGTCGGAGTAAGGCAAGGTGACCCGAGGATCCTCGTGAATGCGCGTGACCGCCATGTGGTGTGTGAACTCCACATCGCATTCATCCACGCCGCCGCTGATGGGAGCGGCCGACGATGGTTCAGGAGTGGCGGCAATCGGCAGATGACCTTCGGCCGCGAACATTCCCGACGTCGGGTCCATGCCAATCCAGCCCGCGCCCGGCAGGTACACTTCCGTCCAGGCATGCAGATCGGTGAAGTCCACTTGCGTGCCCGCCGGTCCTTCCAGCGGCTTCTCGTCGGCCTTCAACTGAATCAGATAGCCGGAGACGAAACGGGAGGCCAGGCCAAGATGGCGCAACAGTTGCACCAGCAACCAAGCCGAGTCGCGGCACGAGCCGCTGCACAAGCCTAGCGTTTCTTCGCAAGTCTGCACGCCCGGTTCCATGCGGATGAGATAGCGGACGGCGCGTTGTATTCTTTGATTCAAATCGACCAGAAAGTCGATGGTGCGCCGCTCGCCCATGTTGATGCTGGCCAGCAACTCCATCAGCTTTGGCCCTGATTCGCGTACCTCAAGGAACGGAGCCAGCTCCTTCTTCAGTCCTGCCTCGTACGCAAAGGGGAACTTCTCCGCTGCCGGTTCGAGAAAGAAGTCGAACGGATTGATTACCGTCATCTCGGCCACGAGATCGACCTCTACGGTGAAATCACGAACCTTGTCGGGAAATACAACGCGGGCCAGATAGTTGCTCTGCGGGTCCTGCTGCCAGTTGAGGAAATGCTTGTCCGGCTTGATCGTCAGCGAGTAACTCGTCACCCGCGTTCGGCAATGTGGCGCTGGCCGAAGCCGAATCACCTGTGGCGATAGCGTCACCAAACGGTCGTAGTGGTAAGTCGTTTTGTGATGCAGAGCAACACGTATGGGCATAAGATTCGCAGGGAAATACCGTTCGCCCTGCGACGAAGGAGGGAAACCAGTGTTCTGGTGAGTCGATTATAGCCAATCGTCATTTGCTACGCTGTTTCTTCTCATGCCCGAATCCATATTAGGCTGGGCTCTGCTGTGCGCGGCGGCGTTCGGCGCGGGCGTTGTGAATTCAGTTGCCGGAGGCGGCACGTTACTCACCTTTCCTTCGCTGCTTGCTGTGATGTCCCCCGTGCTCGCCAATGGCACGAGCACGTTCGCTCTTTTTCCCGGATCGCTCGCGGCGGCCTGGGGGTACCGCACCGAGCTGGCGCGCTGCCGTCGCCACCTCGTCCGATTGCTACCACCGAGCTTCCTCGGCGGCATCGTCGGCTCGCTGCTAGTGACTCGCTTGCCGGAGCGCGTATTCGCCGGCGCTGTGCCCTGGCTGCTTCTTGTGGCGTCC
The DNA here is from genome assembly GCA_035650295.1 of Bryobacteraceae bacterium. GTDB lineage: Bacteria > Acidobacteriota > Terriglobia > Bryobacterales > Bryobacteraceae > JAFLBB01. The sequence continues at coordinate 8,642 of DASRHX010000557.1, forward strand.
ACGTTGCTCCTTTTGCAGAAGCCCATGTCGCGCTGGGTTGGCGCAAAGCCACACGACGAACCCACGCCGCGCACGCTCGCCGTCATCGTCTTCTTTCAATTCCTCGTCGGTGTGTACGGCGGCTACTTTGGAGCGGGCATTGGCATCCTCATGCTCAGCTCGCTCGCTTTTGTTGGCATCTCCGACATTCACGAGATGAACGCCGTGAAAACCGTGCTCGCGGCGGCAATGAATGGCGTGACGATCGGCATCTTTGCGCTCTCGGGCGCCATCGTATGGAAGGTGGGCGTCATCATGGCCGTGGCCTCGATCGCGGGCGGCTATACGGGCGCGCGCGTGGCGCGCAAGATGCCCGCACCCCTGGTTCGCGGCATCGTCGTGGCGATCGGTTTCGGCGTCGCGACCTACTCGTGGTTCGCGAATCGTTGATTTCGCTATTGCGGAGCGCGGGCGCCTAGTTCTTCGGCGCTCCCACAGGTTTGGCTTTTTCCATCACGTGTTCCGGTACCCGCGCACCGGGTCCGTGGTAGTTGAACTCCTCACCATAGGCAAAATTGTGCTTCTTTCCGATGGTTTCGGCCAGTTCCTCAACGTATGCCCGCATCAGCCCGTTGATCGTACCTCGATTGATCTCCAGAAGCAGTGGCGAAGGCTTACCAGCCAGTTCCAACCGTCGCTTCACCTGCACCGCATAGCGCCGGTTTGCTGTCTCCAACTGTTGAAGGACCGTGACTTTGCGCTCGAAGCTCTTCGAAATATCCACCGGCCGGAAAATCGCGCCACTGTGCCCGCCCTCGCCGGGACGATAGGGCCTGTTGACGGCATAGTAGTAGACTTCACTCACGCCAACTGGCGCGAGACCCATCTTTGTGAATTCGTGCCCGACATACTGCCCGTTGCCATAGGAGAACTCCTCTGCGGGCCGCGCTGTGAAGAAATGATCCCAATCGGGCTCGTAGTGAACCCACGGATCGGGGTGGAAAATAACCTGTGGCTTGTAGTGCCGGACGAGCCCAAAAATCTGGTTCCGGATCTCGTTGATGGAAACCTGGCCCAGCTCGCCGCTCTTATGGTGTAGGACAAACACCTCCCTGATACCAAGCATCCGCGCCGCATTGGCGCCTTCGCGATTATTCGCGATCCTCGTATCCGCGGGCGTCATGCCAACCGAATTCTTCTCATCGTTCCCGATTTGCACCACGTTGATCACATATCCCTGATCGATCATCAGCGCCAGTGTCCCAGCGGCCGCAACCAGATAATCGCCGGGCGCCGATGTGATCACCAGCACGCTCTTCGGGGCCTGCGCGCACAGAGCGCATGAAAAAAGCAACATCGCCACGAATCGCAATTTGAGCATTGGCAGTTCCCCAATCTACCATTCGCGCCCATGCTACGATAACGGGTCTCGATGGCTGGGAAATCCTTATCCGTCGCACTGTTTCTCGCCACGGTCCTCACTTGCCTGGGTGCGGAACCGTTGCCATTGGTTAAGCTGCCTCCCGGGAAGGTAGTTCTCGTCCTGCAGCCGCACCACGACGACCACACTACGGACTACGGAATGGGCGGCCTCATCGCTCGCTTTGTTGACGAAGGCTATGACGTGTATTACGTCCGCGCATCGAATGACGAGAAAGACGGCACACGCGACCGTCCCGAGAACGACAACATCAACCACCGCGAATCCGCGGCGGCTGCCAAAGTCTTGGGCATGAAGGAGGTCATTAGTCTCAATTGGCGCAATGACTACACCGCGCCCATTCCCCTCAATGAACTCCGCGCCCAGTTGATCTTCCTCATCCGCAAGTACAAACCCGATGTCGTCTTGGGTCATAATCCGTGGGAGCACTACCAGAAGAACCCCGATCACCGGAACGTTGGCCGCGCCATGGCGGAAGCCTATTGGCTGGCGGGTAACCCGAACGTGTACCCCGAGCACTTCAAGCTCGGCGTGCAGCCCCATCAGGCCTCTTATTTGTTCGGCAAGGCCCGGCTCGACTGGGGTCTGGGCCACACGCCCAACGTCGCCGTCGAATTGAACGAATCACAAGTTCGCCGAAAAGCGGTCGCCTATCAAACTCATCGCAACGTCTACGCGAAACCCGTTACCGCGCGAGCCTATCGCATGGAGCTGGCGCGCCGAAACCTTGTCATCCCCGAGTGGAATGGCCTCGACGACCAGGAGGCTGCAGTTCAGATGGAGGAATGGCACATGGAATGGATCTCCCGCAAGCGAGGCGCTGAAGCAGGCGTCCGCTACGCCGAAGACTACTACTTCCTGGACGAATTTCAACATTTACCGGGCTTGAAGGCGTATCTCGGCGCGAACATTCGGACCAAATGAGACTCGCCGCCGCACTTCTTGGTGTCATCGCAACGCAGTGGTGCTCGTATGCCCAGTCCTCCGCGGATCCCGTATTGCTCGTCATCGCCGCGGACACGGAAAGCTGTTTCCTCTCCGCCGGCGGCACTGTCGCATCCATGATCCAACGCGGCGCCAAGGCAATCCTCGTGCGCGTTACAAACGATGACAAGAGTGCCTGGAAGCTCTCATCTGAAGAAGCAGCTCTCCGCAACCGTCAGGAAAGCGAGCAGGCAGGGAAGATCCTTGGCTTTCAAGAAGTCGTCTCCATGGGCTATCGCGCGCATGAACTCGCCGACGTTCCCTTTACGAGTCTCCGCGACCGTCTCATTCTCTATATTCGCCACTACCGTCCGGCCGCTCTCTTCATTCCGAGCCCATACGCCGAATATGACCGCGTGCTCGATCATTACTACGCGGCCCGCGCGAGTGAAGACGCCTGGCGCTCCGCTTCGATCGACAACTACGTCCCTCCCTTCGGCACGGCCGGATTGAAGCCGCACACAACGCCCGACCTCTATTACTACGGTCCGCCGCTCGATCCGCGCCGCCGCGAGCCTGAAAGCACGCCCACCTTTGTTCCGCAACCGGTGACGCTCGATATTGCCGCCGTCCTTCCGCGAAAGCTGCAAGCCGTGCAAGCTCTTAAGACCATCAACCGTGCGTTCGCGATGCAACTCAAGGAGCGCCTCGACGCCACCGGCCGGCGTCTCCCCCTCCTCAACACAGTCGACGATGCTTCCATTGCCAAACTCGTCGAGGAGAATGTGCGGGGTCTCGCCGCGACAGCCGCGGCAGGCTCCGCCTTCGCTCTGGCCGAAGAGTTTCACCACGCCGGCGCCGCCTATCAAATTCCATCCCGATACCGGAAGTAGCATGAGACCACTTCTCCTGAATCTCGTCTTTACTATTTCTGCCATTGGCGCCGTTCACACCGTTGTCAACGAGGTGAATTACCATACCTTCTCCCGCCATCACCCCATCCTGGCCCGCATCCATTCGGGCGACCGCGTCGTCACGAAGACAGTCGACTCCGCGGGCTTCGATCTCAATGGTGTGCGCCACACAAAAACGCACGGCAATCCTCTCACTGGGCCCTTCTACATTGAAGGCGCGGAGCCTGGCGATGCTCTCGTTGTTCACCTGGATCGAGTGCGCCTCAATCGAACCACCGGGTACACCGCATTCCGCGTGAATGCGCTCACGGACAAAGCGCGCGAGAAGTACGCTCCAGCTCCATACACGGAAGGCGCCGTCCTCCCCGGACGCACGGATCTGATCCCGTTTGTTATTGACCTCAAGAACAACAACGCGCGTCCCAAAGACAGTTTGAGCACGAGAGCGGATTTAACCTTCCGCGCCTTGCCCATGCTCGGCTGCATCGGCGTGGCTCCGGATTCGGACCCACCGCCTACATCAGGCCCGGCAGGCGCCTATGGAGGCAATCTGGACTATCGCGAGATTCGCGAAGGTGCAACCGTCATTGTCCCGGTGATCGTCCCCGGCGGCTATTTCTTTGTCGGCGACGGCCACGCGCTGCAGGGAGATGGCGAAGCCGTCGGCTCCGGAATCGAAACATCGCTGGATGTCGAGTTCACGGTCACTCTCCGCAAAAACGCCCAACTCACCGAACCACGAGTCGAGACCATTGATGAGCTGATCAGTATCGGAGCGCGCACCGCGACCAACAAGTCGTTGAACGACGCCCTCGCGATTGCGACCTCCGACATGATGCGCTGGCTCATTGACGAATACGGCGTCGAACCCGTCGCGGCCCATCTCCTCATTGGACATCAGGCGAAGTACGACGTGGTGGCTCTCAGCGGCGTCATGGCGATCAGGATTCCAAAGCGCGTCCTTCGCAAGAATCGCTGACTTACCAATACAGCTTCCCGGCGATCTGCAGTATGCGCGGGTCCGCTGCCGCGGTAACGAAACCGAATGTCGCCGGGACGTTCTGAGTGGCCGCCGGGTTGAAGAACTGCGTGTGGTTGAAGAAGTTGAACCACTCGAAACGAAGCTGCAGCCTGCCCGCGTCGCTGATCCAAGGGACGGACAAGTTCTTGATCGCGGAGAAGTCCCAGTTGTTAATGCCGAAGCCGGGTTGCGTATTGCGGGCGAGGTTGCCAAACGTTGCGCGGGCCGGAGTCGAGTAAGCGGCGCGGTCGAGGCCAAGCAGACCGCTGGTGCGCGGATCCAGCTTGGTAGGTTCGATTCCGGTGGAGTTTGCGCGCTGATTGCCGGTACCGACATTGGCGATGTCGTTCGCGGTCGCGATCGTGTAAGGCATGCCGGTGCGGAAGTTGGTGATGCCGTTCACCTGCCAGCCTCCCGCGATCGCGTTCGCCACGGAATTGGAAATGTTGAAGTGCTGGCCCCTGCCGAAGGGGAGTTCGTAGACCCAACTCGCGATGAAGTTGTGGCGGACATCGTTGTCTGCCAGGCCGCGCTCGGGTCTGCGGTCATACATGTTCTGTCCGGCGGCGCCTGAATCGAGGAACTTCGAATACGTATATGCGCCGGTGAGGGACAGTCCGCGCGTGGCTCGCTTCTCAATCTTGACAAAGCCGGCGTTGTAGTTTGACCACTGATAGTTCGTGTTCTGACTGAAACCTGGGTTAAGCGTCGGGTATGGAGCGCGCGAAGCAAATGACGACGTGTCGGTCGCGCTCGCGGGCAAACGCGGCTGATTCACGAACACCGTCCCAACCTGCTTCTGGCCTGTGTTGCCGATGAAGCCCACCTCGGCTAGCAGGCTCGTCGTGAGCTGATGCTGCACGTTCAGGTTGTACTGATAGATATAGCCGGTGCGGCGCGACAGGTCCTGATTGCTGGTCACCGCACCGGGCACCTTGTCGGGTGTTGGGAACAGTTGCGAAAGCTGGAGTTCGGGCCTGGCGTTGCCCGACTGCACAGTGGCGTTCACGAAGTAAGGCAGCGTGCTCGTCATCGAAACGAGTGTCGCTCCACCGGTGTTCAGTGCGAAGAAAACGCCGGCTCCGGCCCGAATCACTGTCTTGTCGCCCATGCGATACGCAAGGCCGATGCGCGGCGCGAAGTCGTTGGGGTCGTCGGCAATGGGCCGTTCCGGCAGCAGAGGATCACCCTGCCCCTTAATGAGCCCTACGTTGGGTACGTAGTAGTCGGGGCTGACGGAAAGCAACTGGCGCCCCGTCGCGAGATCAAAATTCGCGTGACGTCCCCGCCATTGCTGGAAGTATTCGTAGCGGAGACCGAGGTTTAGAGTAAGTCGGTCGGTGATCTTCCAGTCGTCCTGAATGAATCCCTGGAACTGTGTGCCGATCGAATACTTCGCGACTCCGCCAAAGTCGCCCAGGCTGCCGAGACCGCCGTTAGCCGACTGCGGATTACCGAGCAAATAGTCGCCAAAAGAGTCGCCCGTGAAATTGCCGCTGAAGTTAAAGATGCCATTCTGATTGGTGCCCTGATCGTAGCCGACCATGAGTCGTGAGATGTCGCCGCCTATTTTGATGCTGTGCTGATTCTTGATCCAGGTAATGGTTTCTCCGGCTCGGTAATAAATGTTGTTCTGCACGATGTGCAGGCCATATCCGACGAAACCGCTGGTACCCGTGGGTGCACCGGGCGCGTACCCGGTAAGGTTTACGGAGGGCAAGGTGTAGTCGCCCGGATTCGGAGCGAGGTTCTGGAGGCCGAGTTCGGCGGCATAGTTCTTCGAGAAGCGGTCGCCGTCGCCCTCGCGCGCGAGGAAGGCCTTGGTGAAGCCGATACGGGATTCGCTGATTAGATTGGGCGTGAGGACGTGGGTGTAGCCGAGCGAGATGTGCTGAGTACGATCGGGGCGGACGAGTCCCTTGCCAACGAGGTAGGCGACGTTGATCAGGTCGTTGTCGGCAAATGTGTACCGGCCAAACAGGTTGCCCTTGGCGGATACCCGGTGGTCGGCGCGAATGGTGAACTGATCGCGGCGTTCGCGGTCGGAGGGCGCGATGAGGAAGTTGATGGCCGGCCCGCGATTCGTATTCGCGACGGGGAAATACTGAAGGAGTTCGCCGCTGATCCGATCCCACCTCGTGCGCGGGATCGCGTTCCCGGGAAATGGCGAGCCCGTTGCCGGGTCGCGCACTGTTCTTCCAGAGGTGCTGAAGTCGCCGCGCTTCATGTCTTCGTTGGGAACAAGGCCTTGCAGGATGATTCCGGTTCTGCGGCGGCGGCCTTCGTAATTGCCGAATATAAACGTACGGTTGCGGATGATGGGTCCCCCTGCGGAAGCGCCGAACTGGTTGTAGGAAAATCGGGGAGCGCCGCTCGGCGGACGGAAGAACTGGCCTGCCTGGAAGGCGCGGTTCCGGATGAAATCGTAGGCAACCCCGTGAAACTCGTTGCTGCCCCGGCGGCTCACCATGTCGATACCCGCGGCGCCGTGACCGTAAGAGGCGTCCATAAAATTCATCTGGACCTTGAACTCTTCAATGGTGTCGAGGGAGAGCGCGACAGCGGGATTGTTGATGTTGGCAATCGAGAAGTCGACGCCATCGAGCATCGCGTTTGTGGACGTGTTGCGGATGCCGCCGACTTCAGCGGACCGTTCGTCCATGACCGACGACGCGCCGCGCGTTTTGACTACGCCGGGGGTTAGCGCAATGAGATCGTAGAAGTTGCGCGCATTGAAGGGGAGCTCAAGCACCGTGCGATTGTCCACCACGGTTCCAATCGTGGCGGTGTTTGTTTGCAGTAGGGGTGTAGTGGCGGTGACATCGACAACTTCGGCGACCGCTCCTAGTTGCATGGCGATGTCGGCTCGGAGCTGCGAGTTCACGCGCAGGGTGACGTTGCGCACTGTTGCCGCTTTGAACGATGGCGCGGACACGGTGACTGTGTAGACTCCAGCGGCCAACGCATTGAACTGATAGTTGCCGGACTCGTCGGTTGTGACTTCGCGCTCGACGTTCGTGGAGTTGTCCTTGGCAATCACCTTCGCCCCTGGGATGATCGCTCCGGTTGGATCGGTAACGGTGCCGAGGATAATGCCGGTGCCGTACTGGGCAAAACCCGGGATGGTGACAAGAAAAAGAAGGCTCGACAGAACCAAAATCTTCATGTGAGTAACTCCCGAGGCATTACGACAGAGGGATGCCGGGGTGTCAAGGGCGGTCAGCTGACGCGATGCCCTGTTCCCGCTTGCGGCACGAGCTGCAGCGCACGCAATCGGCCTCCAGCGGAAATTTCAATTCCTCATACCAGTGCTTCTGTTCCTGCGCAAAGAAGATAAAAGGCTTGCCGCAATCGCGGCACTGGCGCTTCACGTCGTAATAATGCGTCACTGGAATTGTCGCTTCAGTCTGACGCGACAAGTCCGACGCGATGGCCGTATTTGGAATGCGACACTCTCTGGGCGAATGCCAGTGAAGAAAAATATCTCCGCCAAAATCCGTTTCCGGGTTCAGTCCCGTATGATGAGGACGTTTGCCGAACCGGGGATGCTCCACATAACCGTCATACTCGCTTTGCGCGATACTCGTGCCGCGTCTGGCCGTCTCTGTTCTCTTTCTAGCCATGCTGCCGCTATTCCGTTAAGGGAGGCCACCTATTGAAGACCGAAACAATATAGCGCTGAGACCGTCCGGACGTAGAGTCTTCCGTTCGCAATTGCGGGTGTCGCGAAGATCTCCTCGTTGAGCGTGTTCGCCGCCAGCAATTCCTGCTCCCCGCCTGCTTTCAACACGGCAATTACGCCCTTGTGCGAAGCGATGAACACCTTGCCATCGCCCGCCACGGGCGATGCATAGTAGTTGGACGACTCGCCGCGCAGCCGCCTCTGAGCGAGCATTTGGCCGTTCGACGCATCCAGCGTCGTCAACACACCCGTGTCGTTCAACATGTAAACCACGCCGCGATACACGATCGGCGAAGGCAACTGCGGCGCGGACCGCTGGTACTTCCACGCCAATTTGGATGTCTCGTCGCCACGCGATCCCATCCGGAACGCGTACAATCCGTTTTCGGCAGCCATCACGGCAAGGTGCAGATTCCACTCGCTCTCCTCAATCGCGCCGGTGGCGTCCGTGTCAATAAAATTCCAATAGCGCTTCGTTCTCTCCTCCGGCACTTCCTGCTTCTGGATAGCCCCGTCTTTGTTCGAGTCATTTCGCATGAGCAGTTCCCGCCAAGGTGGGAGCGCGAGTTGCTTGCCGGGATCGTTTTCCGGGGTATTGAAACCGGCGATGTAGACCAGATCGCCCGCTAACACCGGTACGGCCTTCATTTCGCTCGGAAGCCCCCGTACCCACCATTCCGCCTCGCCATCGCGCGCCGAATAAACATCCATTCGAAAACTCCCTGGCGCTAGAATCAGCGAAGGTCTTCCCGAACTCCTAACGATCACTGGAGTCGACGCCCCACTCAAAGCTTCCGGCCGCGGTTTTTGCCAGCGAATCTTGCCGTCCTTCTTGCCAACAGCCGCCACAAGCGAATTCTTGTCCTGATCGATGACGACAACTACAACGTCGTCGGCCAGAACTGGTGAGACTCCAATACCGTAAACGTTGTTGAACGGCCCCATCGGAAAACGCCATCGCTCTTTGCCGTCGCTCGTGTAGCTCAGCAATCCGAAATCCGGAAAAAATACATACACGTTGGCGCCATCCGCGGCCGGTGTCGGCGCCGCGGCGTTGTTCAGTGAATGCAGCCGCTCGCGGCGCGGGCGCGGAGCCTCCTGCTTCCACAGGAACTTTCCGCTGCTTGCGTCCAAGCAGGCCGTATAAAGCCGTCCGTCTTCCACCATCGTCAGATAGATTCGTCCGTCGCTGATGATGGGGGAGGAGTGGCCCGGGGCGAGTTCCACTCGCCATAGCGCGTTCGATTGCGCCCCGAATTCGGAAGGCAGGCCGCCGCTATCGTTGACTCCCGTTCCGTTTGGCCCCCGAAAGCGATCCCATTGGCCGGAGGCGATGACGCTCAGCAGAACGGCGAGAAGAGCGATTCGCATGAGCCTCATGATTGCACACGGCCGGTGTTCCGATATACTCACACCCATGCTTCGCCGTGATTTCCTCGCCACACTTGCCTCTTCTGCCGCCATCCATGGCCTCGCCCCCGCGTCCCTCGCCGCCATCGACCCCGATTCCCGCCAGGGTACCGGCCTGAAAATCGGCGAAGTCTCTCCCTCCGGCGCTATCGCCTGGATGCGCCTCACCGAACGCGCCGTCCGCCAAGCCGCCGGCGAAGTCCGCCGCGGCCGCCCGCAGCCTTTCCCCGCGGGCCGATCCACTCGCGAACTCGAAGGTTCCACGCCCGGCGCCCCCGGGCGACTCCGCCTGCGCTACTCCACCAAGGAAGACCTCAGTGGCGCCCGCGACACCGGCTGGGCCACCGTCTCCGCCGATCGCGACTTCTCCCATCAATTCACCCTCGGCGGCCTCCGCCCCGATACGGAATACTTCTACTCGGCCGAAACCGCCACCCCTGACGGCAAACTCCACGCGCCCATTAAAGGCCGCTTCCGTACCGCTCTCCCGCAAAACTCCACTTCCGGGTTCCGCTTCTGCATGACCACCTGCCAGAAGTACTCCCAGCTCGATCACAACGACGGCTTCCACATCTACAACTCCATGGCCGCCCTCAACCCCCGCTTCTACATCTCCGCCGGCGACATCGTCTACTACGACTCCGACGACCCGCGCGCCACCTCCGTCGACATCGCCCGCTACCACTGGGACCGCATGTTCAGCTTCCCCCGGCACCGCGACATGCTCCTCCAGGTCCCTGGCTACTACCTTAAAGACGACCACGACACGATGACCGACGACGTCTGGCGCGAACGCCCCCTCGGCCCCGAATACCGCTTCAACTTCGACGACGGCCTCCGCATCTTCCGCCAGCAGGTCCCGATGGGCCCCAGCACCTACCGCAGCTTCCGCTGGGGGCGCACCCTGCAAGTCTGGTTCGTCGAAGGCCGCGACTACCGCTCACCCAACAACATGCCCGACGGCCCTGAAAAATCCATCTGGGGCGTCCAACAGAAACAGTGGCTCATGAAATCCATGGCCGAATCCACCGCCGATTGGCGCATCCTCGTCTCGCCCACACCCATCGTCGGCCCCGACCGCCTCAACAAGCACGACAATCACTCGAACAAGGACTTCGCCTGGGAAGGCCGCCAGTTCCGCGAATGGGTCAAGAAAACCCTCGGTGACAACTTCGTCAACATCAACGGCGACCGCCACTGGCAGTACCACTCCGTTCATCCCGAAACCGGAACCAACGAGTTCTCCGTCGGCGCCGCCAGCGACTCGCACGCCGCCGGCTCTCCCGGCGAGGACAAAAATTTCCACCGCTTCCACCGCATGCTCGGCGGCTTCCTCGAAGTCGAAACCGAACGCAAGGGCAGGGAAGCGTTCTTGCACTTCCGGCTAAGGGACGTCATGGGGAAGCCTACTTACACGCACACGTTTACGCGCAGTGTGAAGGGGTGACCTAGCGTCGCGTGGCACGACGTTCCACGGCAACGGTCGGAGCGTGTTCGGAGTTGCCAATCGGAGCTACCCTGCAGGAATCTGGCAGGTACGAGGATGTCGAGACGAATTGATTTCGCTAAAAAACGTAGAGTTGACGGGCGCTCATTGAGCAAGGCTGTTCGCGATATTACGGAGTTAGTGAAGCCGTTCGCCCAGCAACGAGGTATCGATCTCGAAGCTCTGCTAGACCAGGCGTCGGCGCGGCGATCCAATGCGAAACGACTCTTAGCTGAGCGTCTGCAGGAATCCGTGGTGCCTCTGTTCACTGGCGATAGAGGCGGACACCCGGAGCGAATTGGCTCTTGCGTCCTCGTACGCGTCGACTCCGACTTTTTCGCATTCACCGCAGCTCACCTGATCCGAGACGCTGACTCGGCAACACTATTCGCTCCTGCTGAAGGTCGGGGCGGTAAATTGCTCCCCTTGCCGCCATGTACAGCCCATCTAAGTCCCTCGAGAACCGGCATCGACCTCGATGTCGGAGTGCTGGTCCTCCCGGCAAGTCAACTGGGTCCGTTTAATCGGCGCGTATTCCTGGCTGGCAACGAAATCGACCGAAACGACCGACCAGACGATCAGCAATCAGCATCATTCTATTTTGTCCTTGGCTACTCTGCATCAAGGACACAGGTAAAGGTTTCCAGGGCCAAGCGTCACATCACTCAACGGTCGTTTCACTGCTCTACGTACCCGGTGGAACCCGCCGAATACTTTCAAGAAAAAGTGTCACAGGCGGATCATATACTCCTCGACTTTGATCACAATGAGATCGTGATTGAAGGGAAGCGGGCAAACCCACCTAAGCTCCAGGGAGTCAGTGGTGGGGGCATTTTTCACATCTCCCGAGAAGCGATGGAGGGTCCACTTGTCGCGATCGCCACTCGGAATCCACGCAGATCCCGGTTGATTGTGGGAACCAGAATCAAACATTTCCTAGCAATGGTTCGTGAGCTAAAGAAAATATCTGACCCCAGGACGTGACTCGGGCCATAGCAGCGACGGAGCGGGGCGACTTCCATCGCATGTTGGGCGGCTTCCTCGAAGTCGAAACCGAACGCAAGGGCAGGGAAGCGTTCTTGCACTTCCGGCTAAGGGACGTGATGGGCCAGCCAACTTACACGCACACGTTCACGCGTGACGTGAAGGGGTAAGTCCGCTGTGCTCCGTGGAGATTTCCACTGCTACGATGTGGAAGCTACACAATGGCCAAGCTCATCTGCTTTGCGCCTACACAAGCCTGATGAAGAGCGCCAAACTTCGAGGAGCAACGGGGCCATGGACAACACGAGAGTATTCCGAATGGCGTTCGCAAGCGTCTACCCGCATTACATCGCCAAGGCGGAGAAGAAGGGCCGCACGAAGGAGGAGGTGCATGCCATCATCCATTGGCTCACGGGCTACGATGAACGGTCGCTGCAACAGCAAATCGACAAGAGGGTCGACTTCGAGACTTTCTTCGCCCAGGCGCCACGGATCAACCCGAACGTGTCCAAGATCACCGGCGTGATCTGCGGTTATCGGGTGGAGGAGATCGAGGATAAGCTCATGCAACAGATCCGTTACCTGGACAAGCTGGTGGATGAACTGGCCAAGGGAAAGGCCATAGACAAGATCCTGAGGAAGTAAGCAGAGGTGTCGGTGTTGTCAGCGTCGTTTCCGAGGCCCGCTTACCGCTTGTCCTGGCGATCTTGATCCATCGCCTGGCGCAAGAGAGTCTTAATCACCGCCTGCCTGCTGATATTCAGCCGCGCGGCCCGCTCGTCAAGCTCCCGCAACATCCCCTGAGTCAAATCCACGTTCACTCGGCGCACTGGTCTCACGACCGTGAACTGATTGGTGAAGTACCTCGAAACGTCCTCGCCCCGAGTGGCCATCTCGGCAATCTCATCGGCTGAAGGCGATCGCCTAGATTTGTTCGGCATATGCTTCCTCTTCCTGCTTAGTCGCTTTCCAGGCCGTGATCAAACGATAGAACTCTCCATCGGAATCCTTCCGGATCTCGAAGATCACAGAGCACAGCCGGCCGCCGGTCCATCCAATCGCACGATATTGCTCCGGATCGTCGTTTTTCCTGTCCACCAGATAGGCTTGGTCGAAAATCTCCCGTGCTTCTTCCAGGCTGACGCCGTGCTTCCGAAGCACCTCGCGATTCTTCTCCGCATCGAACTGGAAGCGCATCTGGTGATATAACTCTTATACCAAAACATCGGCCGCTGGTGTCCCTGGCGAAGCCTTCCTCCACTTCCGCCTCCGCGGCGTCATCGACGCCCACTTACAGGCACACTCCCACGCGGAACGTTAAGTCGTATCGCTCATGTGCCGCCAACGTGTTAAGGTATAGTTCCCCCGATCGGAGGATCATCTTGTCTCAAAACCTATCAATACTCCTGTTACTGTTGGCTTCCGCTGCCGCCGCCCAGACACAAGGCAACCACGAAGTGTGGGCCATCGATCAATCGAACTCCTCGGGAGCGTTCGGGGGCAGACTCTACATCTACCAGGGCGCCGACCTCGCCGGTAAGAGCGCGCCCAACGCCGTTCCCGAGGTCGTCGATCTGGCCGGCGCGACAACCGCCCTGTGCGCCGCCAACACGGGGGCGAATCCGGTGCGGCCGCACATGATCTTTTTCAATTCAACCTACTCGCACGCCGTGCTTTCGTTCGTCGCCTCCGGGCACGTCGTGATTTACAACGCCCAAACGCGGGCTCCGGTGGCTTGCTTCCGGATGTCGGCGGGCGCGGGCGGAGCGCGCCAGGCTCATGCGGCCGCTCCCGCACCCGATGACACCTACATCCTGGTGGCCAACCAGAACGGCAAGCTGCTCGAGCGTATCGACACCAATTACGGCACCAACACGTTTGTCCACAACGCGGCGGCCACACTGGACCTGGCCAATGGGACGACGCCCAACGGCATTGCACGCCAGTTGGCCGGCGTGCGCCCGGACAATGCACCCATCATCGGCATTCCGGATCCCTCCAGCGCGCTGGGGTTTGTGACTCTTCGCGGCGGCGGGCTCTTCGTGGTCAATCCCAGGACCAGCCCGATGGCCATCGTCGGTGAATACGACCTCACTACGGTGCACCCAAACGGATTTGGCGGCGCCGCCGCCGCGGGATCCATGTTCATCAACTCGGGCGGAGGAGCCCCCGCCAACCTTGACGAATTCGACGTCTACCGATTCCCGCTGGCCGGCTACAGCGCCGCCAATGCGCCCAACGTTCCGGCGCCCGCCGTGGTGTTCAGCGACGACGTGAACGAACGCGACTCTCACGGCCTCATCGCCACCAAGCACGACGGCTACCTGTGGGTCATCGACCGCCACGCCAACCTGATCGAGGTATTCGATCCCGTTTCCGGCGGGCACGCCAATACCATCCACCTGACGCCCGGGCCCTCGAGCGATCCGTCCCCGGACCTCCTGGACATTTCACCTGCGGGGAATCGCGTTTATGCTGCACTGCGCGGGCCCAATCCCCTTTCCGGCGATCCACATGCTTCCACCGGTTCGTCACCCGGCGTGGCCGTAATTCGCGTAGAACAGAGCGGCCGGCACGGAGTGATCGAGGCCATCGTCCCGATCAGTAACCTGGACGCCCAAGGCGTCGAACGCGCCGACATCCACGGTGTACGCGTTCGGCGGTACTAAGTCGAGGCGGACACTTCCGCCTTCGCGATGTCATGGGCCAGCCTACTTACACGCACACCTTTACGCGCGCCATCACGGCGTGACCCCTTGACACGCGCTCGCACGCGACACACGTTACTCACGAAGTGCAGCGACAATTGACGCCAAATCGGCGCGGGGTACATCCGTGCATGGCCGATAAACAGCGCTGGACGGCTCCCGCAGCAAGGCTTCCGCTATTGCTTCTTGAAGAAGACGCCGCCCAGATTGAGGCGTACGTCACCCTTGCCTAGATCGTATGGATAGGCCACGATGCGTGTGGTCTTACCTCCCGCCACTAACTCGAGCACGTGTCCGTTCAGGCGGTAAGTTCCCGCTTCGGAATTCTGACTTTTTGCGACGCCTTGCTCGGTACTCACCGCGCCCAATCCGGATGCCGAGAACGTGCCGTCCGGTCGAAAAGTGTAGGTTCGCGCCGCGCTCACGCGCCCGGCGCTCTCAATACGGCTGTACGTACCATCCAACTTGGTGCCAGCGGGAAAACTAGCCACGCGTTTGGCAAACAGGCCGCCGATCCTCAGATCACCGTTCGGCAACTTTTCGATGGAAAGCGTATCAGGCTTTCCCTTGGAAGGAGTAAGCACCAGATTGCCGCCCTGCAGCGCGTACCTCCCGCATTGCGTCGGAGCCTTGACGCAGGCTCGATCAAGCCCGGCGGCCGTCAGGTCACCATCGGGGACCTCGGTGAGATAGCGTCCGTCGGGCAGAAAGAAGTAGTGGTTTTCCTGAAAATTTCCAAAGGCGAACTTCATCTGGAGATAGAGCCCATCGAGACCTTGGGCCGAAGCCAAGCTTGGCGTGACAACCCCGATGCCCGCAAGCAAAAAGTTCCAGAACTTCATTGACGAACCCTATTTTAGCGTCTTTAAAGCCGATCCTCCATGCCCGTTATGATCGCGGCTTCCACCTGGACCCAAGCCCCACATGACCATAGGGTGGCGCGTCGTGCCGACGAAGCTGCCGTGCCCCCGTACAATAGTGGCTTGTCGGAGATGTACCAAGCCATGCCGTTTGATCTCGAATTCTGGAAGCAGTCGGAAGGACAGATTGTCGATTCCGTCTTTCCGCTGGAGCGGTGCGTGCGTGGAGGTGGTCGCGGTGCGGTGTTCGAAACACAATTCGAAGGCCGGCCCGCGGCGATCAAGCTTGTCCCCGGAACGCCTGAATCGATCGACGCGCTCCTTAAGTTGTGGGAAAAGGCCGCTAGCCTCTCCCACCCAGCCCTTGTCCGGATCTTCGCGCGTGGAGAAACCGCGCTGGGGGACGTGCGTTGCGCCTACATCGTAATGGAGCGAACTGACGACAATCTGGCGGACGTCCTGGCCGAACGGCCGCTTACTCCCGCCGAAACGCGTGAAATGCTCCGTCCGCTGTTTGGCGCCCTTCAGTATTTGCATGCGAATGGATTCACGCACGGCGGATTGAAGCCGGCCAACATCATGGCGATCGGCGACCAGCTCAAGATTTCCAGCGACGGACTTGTTCCCGGAGGGGATCCGGCCTCGGACTGCCGCGCAATAGGGACTCTGTTGGAAGAGGTGCTCGGCGCCAACCGGAACGCGCACCTGCCTGAGCCTTTCGCGGAGATTGCTCGACACTGCTCGGCGTCGGATCCGGCCGCCCGTTGGGATCTGGCGCAAATCGAGGCACGCGTGCGCGGCGAATCCGAGCCTGTGACACAGCCACAATCGCGAGCTGCCTGGTGGGCCCTCGCGGCCGCCGGAGCGGTAATCGGCGGTGCGGTTGCGTTATGGCCCTCTCGGTCTAGTGCACCGAGTCAGTCCACGGAAGTGGTGGCGCCAAGGGCCGATGCGATTCCGGAGTCCACTATCCCGGAAAGCAAGAAACCTTCGGCATTCAAGCCACCGTCCGGGGCGCAAAGCTCATCAACGCCCGATGCGATAACCCCCGATGGGGCAACCCCGGTTGGAGTAACGAAGGTGTTGCCAAATATCCCGGAATCGGCGCGCAAAACCATAACCGGCCGAATTCGCGTCAACGTCCGCGTCCGAGTCGAT
>DASRHX010000558.1:0-3570 GCA_035650295.1 Bryobacteraceae bacterium
TTTGAGGTCGCGGTCTTCATTCGAATAGGAGAAGGAACCGAAGATCATGTCGCGCGGGGAAACCTGGTGATCGATGCGCACATTGTATTGGTCCCAGTCGTTGATCTGGCTGGGCGTGGCGACCGTATTGAATGTGGGGAAGTTGACCGAGTTCGCGGGAACGGCAACGTTGGGAGAGGGGATGAACTGGTGCGCGAGCTTGGTGGTGGGGTCGATGCGGTTGGCGGGAATGACGTTGTTGGGGAATGGCAGCCCGGAGGTGTAGTCGATTACGTCAATGCAGCGGCGAGCCGCGGGATTGGCCGTACAAAGCGCCGAGCTGCGGGGGAGGATGCCGGTGCCGGTGCTGTCGTCGGCGAGATTCCCGCCGAGTTGGGCAAGTGAGGGATAGAGCCCGGTGGCGGCTGAGCTAGAACGCTGGCGGACACCTTCGTAGTTGAAGAACCAGAAAGTGCGGTTCTTGCCATCGTAGACCTTCGGTATCATCACCGGACCACCGACGGCTGTGCCGAAATTGTGCTGGTTCAACGGAGGATTAGAGCGAGAGGTGCGATTGAGAAAAAAGTCCGTGGCGTTCAGTTCACGGTTCTGCCAAAAATCGAATACGCTGCCGTGCAGGCCGTTGGTGCCACTGCGCAGCGTGGTATTGACGATGGCGGAACTGCGTCCGAACTCCGCTCCGAAAGTGGAGCGTTGAATCTTAAACTCCTGAATCGCTTCGATCGATGGCCGGATGCCGACGCTGCCGAAGCGGGCGTTGCGGGTTTCGATGCCGTTCAGCAGGAAGCTGTTGTTCGATTCGCGTCCGCCGGCGATCGACAGCGTCATGTCGCTGCGTCCGGTCCAGGAGGTGGACGGCGAAGTTCCGATGCCGATGGGAACCGCGCCGGATGTCAGCGTCGCGAGCTGGATGAAGTTGCGGCCGCTCAAAGGAAGGTTGACGATGGCCTGATGATCCATCACCTGTCCGATGGCCGCGCTTTCGCTGTTGAGTAGCGTGGCCGCCGCTGCCGAGATCGTGACGGATTCTGTTAGTTGCCCGATGGCCATTTCGACATTCACGCGCGCGCGTTGGCCAACCTGGATGCGGATGTCGCTGACGGTACGCGTCTGAAATCCAGCAGCAGTTACCTCGAGTTGATATGTTCCCGGTTTGAGTTGAGGAAACAGAGCATTGCCCAGAGAATCGGTAACCGATTCCTGCCGTACCTTGGTTTCGACCTCGGTCAGCGAGAGCTTGGCTGCGCTCACCATAGAACTGGATGAGTCGACGACATTGACAACTAAGTCACCGGAGATCGATTGTGCGAGGCCGATGGCCGGCAAAACGGCGGCGGCGAGAACTACGTAGAAGCGATTGAGCCCATGAGTCAACATGGCGGAAGTGTATCTCAACCGCCCGGAAAAGGAAATCGAAGAAATTATCAAGGTGAGGCACGGTCAGCCGATCCGATGTGCACCGAGGAAAGGCAAATCCCGCAACCTCTTCCCTCCAGCCGCAAAAACCGCATTGCCAACCGCAGGCGCCAGAGGCGGTACGCCAGGCTCTCCAATTCCCGACGGGCGCTCCTCGCTCTTCACCAAATGCACTTCCACTTTAGGCATCTCACGCATCCGCGTGGGCTCATAATCGTCAAAATTGCGCTGTTCCACTGCGCCTTGCGTCAAGGTGATTTGGTTGCGAAGCACAGCCGACAGTGCGAACCCAATTGCTCCTTCGACTTGCGCCACAACGAGGTCCGGATTCACGGCCACGCCGCAATCCACGGCCGCCACCACGCGGTCCACTTTCACCGTCGCACCTTGCAATGTCACGTCTGCTACCATCGCCACGCGAGTGCCAAAGGAAAAATGATAAGCAAATCCACGGCCCCGTCCCTTGGGCATTCGCTGCCCCCAACCCGCGCGCCCGGCTGCGAGCTTCACAACTGCCTGATCCCGCGGTTTCCCTCGCAGCAGCGCCAACCGGAACGCGACCGGATCCTTCCGAGCCGCCCGAGCCAACTCATCGACTACCGTCTCCATCACAAAACCCGTGTGGGTATGGCCAACCGAGCGCCACCACAACACCGGCACGGGCGACTTGGGATAGTTCACATCCACCGCTAGTGCCGCAATCGCATAAGGCGAATCAACGACGCCTTCGACGCTGCTCGCATCGATGCCATCTTTCACCGCCATCCGTTCAAACGGCGTGCCCATGAAGATGGACTGGCTTACAATCCGATGCCGCCAACCCGTAACCTGTCCTTGTGCGTTGACGCCCGCCTCGACGCGATGCAGTGCCATCGGCCGGTAAAACCCGCCTTTCAAATCGTCCTCGCGTGTCCAGATCACCTGCACGGGGGCCCGCCCCGGCGTGACTTTGGCAATGCTTGCCAACTCGACAATCCAATCCCCCACCGGATTGCCACGACGCCCGAAGCTTCCGCCGGCCAACGTTGTATTGATCTTGACCTTTTCGGGCGTTAACCCCAATATTTGCGCAGCGACAACGTGATCGATGCTCTGAAGCTGGCAGCCCGACCAGATCTCCGCCGAGTCTCCACGAAACTCCATCGTGCAATCGAGCGGCTCCATAGGCGCATGCGCCAGATAGGGGACCGTGAACTCGGCGGCGATTCTCTTCGCCGCGCTCTTTATTCCCGCGGCCGCATCTCCGCGTGCCAGCGCCTTCACTCCCTGACCCTGGGCTAATTGCCGGTACTCGGCCCAGATCTCCGCAGTCGACCGTTTCTCCGCTCCGCTGGTATCCCATGTAACCTTCAAGGCATCGCGGCCGCGCATGGCGGCCCAGGTGTCCTTCGCCAATACCACCACAGCCGTCGGAATCTGAACGACATCGACGACGCCCTCTACTTCTTTCGCCTCGGCGGCATCGAACGAAGCTACCTTCGCTCCAAACAAATCCGGCCGCCGCACAACTGCGACCAGCATCCCCGGCCGCTTTACGTCGCACGCAAAAATCGCCTGGCCAGTCGTCTTCGCCTTCGAGTCCAATCGCGGCGCGGTTTTTCCGATGAGCGACCAGTCCCGCGCCGCCTTGAACGCGACGGTTTTCGGCACTGGAACGCGCATTGCGTCGCCCGCCAGTTCACCGAGCTTTGCCTGCCGGCCCGCGCCATCGCTCACCAGACCCTTTTCAATCCTGATTCCCGATGCCGCCACGCCCCACTTGGCCGCCGCCGCTTCGGTGAACATCATTCGAGCGGCCGCGCCAACCTGCCGCATCTGGTCCCAACTCTCGGCCATCGAGGTGGAGCCACCAGTAGCCATTACCGGGCCAAACAGAAGATTGTTGTAAAGGTTCGGATTGTTGGGTGCGTGCTCGACGCGCATCGCCGACCAATCGGCGCCTAACTCATCGGCCACCATCGTCGCCATTCCCGTCGTCGCCGCTTGCCCCATCTCCAGGTGCTTGCTCAGCAATGTAACCGAATTATCCGGCGCGATCTTGAGGAACACGTTCGGATCGAAAACGCCC
Source organism: Bryobacteraceae bacterium (assembly GCA_035650295.1). Classification (GTDB taxonomy): domain Bacteria; phylum Acidobacteriota; class Terriglobia; order Bryobacterales; family Bryobacteraceae; genus JAFLBB01. The sequence goes on from DASRHX010000558.1 coordinate 3,485, forward strand.
TGCGCAGGCGCACCCTCCTGCGCATAGCTCATCCTCGGCACGGCAATCGCCGCGCCCACCACAAACGCCCCCGCCGTGGCCTCTAA
>DASRHX010000559.1:0-3492 GCA_035650295.1 Bryobacteraceae bacterium
ACGATCGAGAATGTGTAAAGCCCGGCGTTGGCGAAGAACGAGCGCGATTGGAAGGTCCAGGGCTGCGAGTCGACCGTTGACGACGAGCCCACAGCGATGCCATCCAGATGAAGCTCATAAGTTTGGTTTCCGCCGAACGTCCCCCCATCGAACCGGCCGGAGTCATACCAGGTCAGCAAATAGTTGCCCGTTGAGGGGAGATTCACCGTTTGGGACATATTCGTCCCGCCGTTATTGCCTTGCAAAATCAGAAACTGAGCCCCATCGGGAACGGGGACTGGCTGGCCGTACAGCCCGCCGCCACCATTGCCAAGTATGTACGGAGCTGACCAAACGTCGAGCGCCGATGCGCAGGTCGGCGGAATGGCGATTCCGACAGTGCAGAAACTACCTGGAATTGTACTGGGAGACTCAAAGCTGCCGTTCTGGATCAGGTTAGCTGTCCCACGGCTCGGCAGCGACAGAAATGTCAAAACGATCAAAATCATTCGGATCGGCACGATACTCCTCCTGGGGAAGATTCCCTGTATCGAGACCGATGTTAGAGGAATCGTCAAAGACTGAAGCTCAAAACCGCCTTATGGGATGCTTATGAGTTCCTTAGGCGCCAGGAAATCCCGGCCCGACCGAAGCCGAACCCTGTTAGAATGTGGCGCTGGACCTATGGGAGTGGAGTTTCGGTTTGAATCCTTCCGTTTAGTACCCTCCGAACAGCTTCTTGAGTACAAAGGGCAGCCCGTGAGGTTGCCGCAAAAAGCGCTCCGTCTGCTGCTTGCGTTGGTCGAGGCGCAGGGAACATTGGTGAGCAGAGAGGAACTCACCCGGAAGGTGTGGCCCGATCTGGAATATGTCGAACCAAACACGTTCGACCAAACCCTCTTCACGCTTCGCAAACAGCTTGCAGACTACGGCGCGTCCGAATACATCGTCACCGTTCCGCGGCGAGGGTACAAATGGAACGGCGAAGTCGTCCACACGGCTGGCGAGCCCAGGCAACGAAACAGCCGGAAGGCCTTCTGGGTTGCCGCTATCCTGCTCGTGGCCGCAGGGAGCGGCCTTACCCTCGCTAACCGATTCAGCTGGAACGATCGAGATCCCGCCGCTGTCAAAGCGCTCGAGGAGGGCCGAAAGTTATGGCGCCTCCGAATGGGCGGGGAACCCCACTTGCGCGAGGCGCTCCGCCTTGAGCCGGATTGGGCGGAAGCGCACGCCGCCCTTGCCGCCAGTCTCGCCTTCGGCGAGCCACCGGCGCCGGAAGCTTTTCTCGCGGTCGAGAGGGCGCTCGCTCTCAATCCAAGCCTCGGCGAAGCTTACGCGACGCTCGGCTTTCTTCGAATGGTGCACAAATGGGACTGGCAAGCTGCGGGACAAGCGTTTGAGCAGTCGCTCCGGCTCGCTCCCCGCAACCCGACGACCCACCATTGGTATGGCATCTATCTCCGCTCGATCGGCCGGATCGCGGATGCGCGCCGCCATCTGGAGGAGGCCGTGCGCCTGGACCCCAATGCTCCGCCAATTCTCGACGAGTTGGGCGTACAAGCGTTAGTGGAAGGACGCCCGCTTGAGGCATCTGAACGGTTCGTGGCGGTGGGCAAGCGTTTTCCTGATTCTCCGTTTTGGAAACGAAATCTGTGGAGGTCGTGGGTTATTCTCAAAGGACCCGAGGCCTCCTTCACAAATTTTCTCGATGTCGTGACTCCCGATCAACGGGAATTGCTCGTGCGGGCCCGTGCAAAAGGCTTAAAGGCGGCATGGGAAGCAGCGGCAAGCGTCCCCGGCCAGCCCTATGGCTCCGCTGAGTTGTGGCTGCTTGCGGGACGAAAGGACCGCGCACTGGATGCCCTCGAAGAAGGCGTTCGCCGGCACAATTACGTGATGTTCGGCGTAAAAACCGATCCCATGTTCGCGGCGCTTCATTCAGAGCCACGCTTTCACGAAGTACTAAAGAATGTTGGGCTGGGCTCCTTTTAACCGGCGTCGGCGAATTCTCAGGCCGGCTTTCGCCACCCGCTTCGTTCCGTGCCGCCCGTTATGGCGCGCCACCACTCTCCAAGAAAACACCGAGATCGGGATCCAAATGAGCTTTCGCCTGAGCCTCTTACGGCAACCGGTCGTACGCGCTCGTGAACGCGTGAATCTTCTGAATCTCCTCGGCCGTCAGCAAATTCTGGAACGCGGGCATCAGCGTTCCCGCCACACCCTTCTCCACGATCTCGAAATACCGCTTCGCACTTAGCGTTGAGCGGAAAATCTTCGGCCCGCTCCCGCCCGCCGCCATGTGACAACCAAAGCATCGCGCGCGGTACAACTCCCCGCCCTTCGCGATCGCATCTGCATTTCCAATCAGCGGGTTGCCCTCCGCTGTCGCACCGCCGGTCGCCGCCGGCCCAGCACTCGAACTCGTCGGCTGAGGTGGTGCCTCGCCCTCGATCGGCTTTCCGCCTTCGGTCGCCGGAAACCCATAGCCCGGCAGCACGCGTCCTCCCAACGTCGACCCCGGCTCTCCCACCTTGGGTAGGGCTCCCACGCGCGTCACCAGGTTGTGCTCCGGCATCTCCCGTTTCGGCCCGCCATCCACCGCGAACACCCACAGGTTTCCCGCCTTCGGTTCCTTGTAGTAAAAGATCATGTCTCCGCCGATCCCGCCGGAAGGCACCGCGACATACTGCACCCCGTCCAACTCATATGTCACCGGGCTCCCGATAATCCCCGACCCCGTCTGAAACTGCCACAGGTTCTTTCCCGTCCGCGCGTCCAGCGCCATCACGTAGCCGCGCATGTCCCCCGTGAATACGATCCCCGAAGAGGTCGCCACTGAACCAGCCCAAAACGGCGCCGGACTCACCACGCGCCACGCCACTTTCCGCTTCACTACGTCATAGGCGACAAAGTTCCCCGGGTTCTTGCTCGAAAGATACTGCTGATAGTCGGCTCCCAGAAACCACTCCCCATTCGTCGGCCGCGGAAACTTGCCCTCCTCCCAGAACTTCATTCCCATTGCCCATTGATTCGACAGAAAGTACACATACTGGAGCTTGGGATGATACGCCAACGGCTGCCAATCGTTGCCCCCTTCGAGACTCGGTATGATCGGTCCCACCTCGGGACCGCCGGACGTTGCGATCATCGCCGGATTCACCTTCGGGCGTCCCGTCACAGGATCGAGCCCGAACGACCAGTTGATGCCCGGTACAATCGCGTCCCCGTATAGAAACTTCCCGTTCCGCCGGTCCAGCGCGTAGAAGTACCCGTTCTTGTCATGGTGAAAGAGCGCTTTGACCGGTCCGAGCGCGCCTAGCGTGACATCGGCCAACAGCGGCGTGCTCACCGCGTCGTAATCCCAACAGTCCCACGGCGTGTACTGAAAGCCCCAGGCGATCTTCCCCGTGTCCGCGTTCAGTGCAACAGTCGACGCCGCCCACTGGTTGTCGCCCTTGCGCACGTGGCAATTCCAGGGCGCCGCGTTACCCGTGTTCCAATACACCAGGTTCA
>DASRHX010000560.1:0-3141 GCA_035650295.1 Bryobacteraceae bacterium
AAGGCGCCAACGGCTACGGCGAGCGCCAGAACATTCTTGAATTTCCTCATTTTTTGTCTCACCTCGTAAAGTTCCAAATCTTTAAAAAAAGGGCGCTCTTCTAAAAGCGGCCTCCTCCTAACACCGACTCTTCAGTCCAAATGAACTGGCGAAACCATCCTCCGATGGATGAGTTCAAGAGCTACATCAAGACTGCCGAATCTGCGAAAGTGAAACAATAGGAAGACCCCGTGTTTCTCGGGTCCTAAAAACAGTTTTGTACTAGTACCGTCAATGGTTTGAAAGGCGGTCTTGGAGCGTCCGCTTACGAGGGTTTTGGCGCTCTTGACCACGTGTAATCAACAGATGCCGCCCGGTAACGACTGGCCTACAGGGACTACCCACGGGTTGAATTCCCGCTGGGTACGGGTTCGTGTGGAGGCGGCCAAAGCGGCTCCCAGCTCTCCGCACACTGCATGCGCAAGCGACGAAGCCTCTGGCGGTCAGCTAGATACCCCACCGGGTGGTGGGTAACTACCGGGCTAGATTTTCCAGGATGCCGATATCAAAATGTCTGTATAAGCCGAGGGCAAAAAGTTCGGGAGCTTCCTGGTAACTGGTTGGGCGCTCCAGGAGTTCCCCGAGGGTGGTGAGGGGTTGGCGTGATTGGAGATCGGAATACTTGCCCTTATCCATCACCTTTGCCGTGAGCGCAATGAGCTGGCTGCGCGGTCCTTGTGTGAGTAATCTTACATTGCTGACGCCGTAGCGCGTCGTGAGAAACTTCGCCAAGGCGCCTAGTTGCGCCGCTTGAACCGCCAACGGCCGCTCACCGGTCATGTAGAAGAATCGCGCGTAGAGCGCCGCGCCGGGGTTGCCTGAACGAACCGGGGTTTCGTCGCCGATCAATATCGGGTCGAGCACCATCACCGACTCGCCCGCGTTCAGCCGCTCACTTGCCGCAACCGCCAAATCCTTCTTGCCACCATCGGCGAGCATCAGCGTGATTGTCTTAGAGGGCGGCCTCTCGTAGTTGGCAAGCCACACTCCTGTTGCCGAGAGCCCGTTGGCGAAGTCAATGCGGTATCCGGTCGATTCGACGCCTTTCGATTTGGCCCCTCGTAACGCCCAGGCGTGCCTCACCGATGTCGGCTGGTAGCGGAGAAGCTTTCTCAACTCTTCCGCAGTTCCTTGCCTTTGCCCGATCTTCGCCGCGGCCGAGCGCGCCAGTCCGAGAATCGTCAGGTTGTCGCCCGGAAGGCCGACAGTTAACTCTTCCTTGCTCCGGACATCGCCCAGCATCTCCGACTCCTGCTCAGGCGCCGTCAAGCCGAACGCCTGCGCGAAGAAGCGATAGGAAACCATGCGGTTGTCCCACTCGTAGTTGTGGTCGCCCGGATCGCGGTTTTCATGCCACTGGAAGCGCTTCTCGTGGCCATAGGCGCGATAAAAAGGCAGGATGGCGTCGTAAATATGGGGCTTGACGAGCGGCGCGCGAAAGCAGCAGTCATCCTCGGCATTACCCGCGATCAAGGCGGGGCGCGGCGCGAGCATGGCGGTGAAGTGCGTGTACTCCTGCCCGGCCAGTAAATCGGTCGCCGACTGCTCATGGTCGCCCATGTCGGCGGTCCGCTCTAGCTTGGACACCATTGCCGAATAGCCCGCGACCGGCATCGCCGCGGCGACCCTTTCGTCGAGGGAACTCAGTACGATCGTCTGCCATCCGCCGCCGCTCAGTCCCGTCACGCCGATGCGTTCGCGATCCACCTTGGCGTGGTCCCAAAGGATGTCGATTCCCTTGCGCATGTTCAGGTAGAAGATCCCCAGCCCGTTCATGCCGACCAGGTCGAGGTGCGCGCCGTTGTAGTGCGCGTTGGCTTCGCCTGCCAGTTCGCCATACAAGAGCCACTCCACATTGAGCGCGTAGATGCCCATGCGCGCGTACTGCACACAGCGCTTCTGCTTGTAGTCCACGGCCTTGCCGATCGGCCCCACGTGACCGTTCACGTTGACGATGCCTGGGGCCTTGCCTTGCGCGTTCACCGCTGGTTTCTCCGGTTCGTATAGAAGCGCCGCGCCCCAGAATCCGGGCACAATCTCATAGCGCAGCTTGTGAATGCGGTACCCCTTGCCTTCGATCACGCCGCGGTTTTCCATCTTGAGCGGAGCCTTCACCCACTCTTCGGGCCAGCCGTTATAGACGACCTCGCGCAGCACCTTCTCGCGAATGCGCTTCTGCTCGGTGGTCCACGACGCGGCGGCCGGCTGCGCCGGCAACTGCGGGATGCGAGTGAAGAAGTACTGCCGGATTTCGTGTGCCGCCTGATCGGCCGTGGTGAGCGGAGGCTCCAGCAGCAGACGGAGCTGTCCGGACTTCGATTGGGGCCAGAGCAGGGCTGCCGACGAAAGCAGGAGAAGGAAGGCGCGGGTCATGCCCGCTGATTTTACCCTTCGGCGAGGGCTCTGAGGGAATCCGCATACGGCGCGCGCGCTACACCGCGCTCGGTGATGATCGCCGTCACGTAACGGGAAGGGGTGACGTCGAATGCGGGATTCTGCACGCCGATGCCTTCGGGGGCGACTCGCACGCCGAAAACCTCGGTTACCTCTTTCGCCGCGCGCTGCTCGATGGGGATCTCGTCGCCTGACGCGAGCGTAAGGTCGAGCGTGGAAATTGGCGCAGCCACATAAAATGGCACGTTGTTCTCCTTCGCCAGCACGGCCACCGAATAGGTGCCCACTTTGTTCGCGACGTCACCATTGCCCGCGATGCGGTCCGCGCCGACGACGACGCAGCCGATGCGCCCCTGGCGCATGAAGTAGCCGGCCATGTTGTCGGTGATGAGCGTGGTGGGAATGCCGTCCTGTTGCAACTCCCAAGCGGTTAGCCGGGCGCCCTGTAGGAACGGCCGCGTCTCGTCGGCAAACACATCGATCTTCTTGCCCGCTTCAATTGCCGCGCGAATCACGCCCAGGGCGGTGCCGTAGCCAGCCGTTGCCAACGCGCCGGCGTTGCAATGGGTTAGAACCGTCTTGCCTTCGGGAACGAGCGGCGCGCCATGGCGACCCATCGCGCGGTTGATCTCAATATCCTCTTCTTTGATCAACTGTGCTTCGGTAACGAGCGCGGCGCGGATCTCCTGTGCCGGCTTCCCGCGCAGA
>DASRHX010000561.1:0-2548 GCA_035650295.1 Bryobacteraceae bacterium
CGGCGTGCCGGTGGTTTTCGAGGACGCGTGAGCGGCGGACCTTCATGGTGGGGGTGATCTCGCCGGCTTCGATGGTGAAGTCGCGGTCAAGGATGTGCCACTTGCGAATCTGCTCAAACGGCGCGAGCTGGCGGTTGACCTTGGCGACGATTTTTTTGACCGCGGCCTGAATGGGCGCCGATTGGACTACCTCGGCGAGCGGCTTTCCGCGAAATTCCTCAAACTCCTTGAGCGATTCGAGGACGGTGGTGTTGAGTGTAAACAACGCGGCGACGTAGGGCAGCCTATCGCCGATCAGAAGCACCTGATGCAGAAGCGGCTCCATTTTGAAGAGGCCCTCGATCATCGACGGATAGATCTTTTTGCCGTTGGAAGAGACGATCACCTCTTTCTTTCGGCCTGTGATGAAGACGAAACCGTTCGGGTCGACCTCCGCGATGTCGCCCGTGTGCAGCCAACCGTCGCGGAGTATGGCGTCGGTGGCGGCCTGGTCCTGCCAGTAGCCCGTGAAGAGCGTGGGCGAGCGGAAGGTGAGTTCGCCGTCGGGGGCGAGGCGAACCTCAACTCCCGGCAGCGGCTTGCCGATAGAGCCGGATTTGGGCCGTCCTATGGGGTTGAGGCACACCACGCCGCCTTCGGTGAGGCCATAGCCCTCGTGGATCGGCATGCCGATCGCCGCGTAAAAATCGGCGAGGTCTTTGCCGAGCGGAGCGGCGCCGGAGATTGCGAACTTGAGCTCGCCACCGAGACGCTCGCGGATGGTGCTGAAGATAAGGCGGTCGGCCAAACGCCAGGCGCGCATCATCCAGCCGGGCGCTTCCCTGCCGTCGATGCGCCGCGTGTGGATGTCGATGCCCAGGCCGAGAGCCCCCCAGAAGAGCCGCTGCACAATTCCGGGCCGCTTCTTCAGCTCCGTGCAAATGGAGCTGTACATGCGCTCCCAGACGCGGGGCGGAGCGACGAAGAAGGTGGGGCGCACATCTTTGATTTCGTGCGGCAGGCGCGAAAGACCCTCGCTGAAATAGACGGGCATGCCGCAACGGACGGGCACGTACTGCACGACGAGGCGCTGGGTGATATGAGCCGCCGGTAGGAAGGCGATGGTGCGGTGGTGGGGACCGAGGTCGAGGCCTTGGATTTTCGGCGCCATGTCGCAGTTTTCGTAAATGGCGGAGTCGGAGACGAGCCCCATCTTCGGTTCACCCGTCGCTCCGGAGGTGAGATAGAGGATGGCTCCATCCGAGGGTTTGAGTGCGGCGTGGAGGCTAGCAAGCAGTTCGGGATCCTGGGCGATGGCGAGGCGGCCCGCCGAGCGAAGTTGTTCCAGCGTTAGGGCATCGGCGCCTGCGGGCGGTTCGCCGGTGAGGAGAATATAACCCGTGTCCAGCGGAGGCTCGGCGGCAGAAAGGAGTTTGGCGAGGATGGTTGCGTTTTCCACGAAAACCACTTTCGGCGCGAGGCGCTCCAGGGTTTTCAGGTGGTCACGGACGGGGTAGGAGGTGTAGAGTGCGGCGGCAATGGCCCCCGCGACGAGCACGCCCGCGTCGGCAAGATAAAACTCGAGACGCGTCTCCGAATCGAGCGCGACGATGTCACCGTGGAACACTCCCAGTGCGTGCAGGCCGGCGGCCACCTCTTCGACGGCTTGCTTATATTCGAGCCACGACAAATTCCGCCACTCGCGCTTGCCCTGGCTGTGGACTTGGTAGTAGAGGGCTGGCTGGTTGCCGTAAGTCTGGGCGGCCTGGATAAAGAGACCGTAGACGGTGCGATCGCTCACTCCGGGTATGGTAGCAGGGAGAAGCAGCCCGCAACGCGAATCGGCTACCGCCGGCGGCGAAGCGATCCAATGATCAGAAGGAGCAATCCGCCCGCGGCATAACCAAAGGAAGCTGGTTCCGGAATGGCGGCTGCCGGAAAATCTGCCTCGACCGTCGAACCAGTGATGGCAAAGACGGCGCATTCGGGACAGCCATTATTCGATTTGACGATCGTGACGCTCCCGGTGACGGTCCAATTGTGTTGGGTAAAATCGCCGTTGATCAGGATTCGCTGAGAATCGTCAGTGCCGTCGATACCGGACATTCCCACCGCCAATGTCGAGCCGGCCGAAAGAACAAGGGTTGGGCTAGAGAATGCAAGGTCCTCAATAGTTACGGAATTCGCGTGGTTGGGTTGAGGGCCTGTGATTACCATAATATTGATCGCGTTGTAGGGCTGCTCCGGAGTTGTGGTACCAACGGGTTGGGGAGAATTGGGCAGTGTGGGGTCGACCGTGAGACCTCCAGGGGCGGCAGGAGCGGTGAGGGCGGGGACGAAACTGCCCCATCCGATGATGTGCTCCACGAGCGGGGAGGATCCGACGAGGGAGAGTGTAAACACCAGGCCTTGACCGGTGATGTGCTGCAAGGCGAAGTTCCACTCGTCACCAGTCAAGTCGCTTCGATCGCCCAAGTTCCTTCCCAGAAAAGTGCCAGCGGTCCCTGTGTCTTCTGAGAGCCCAAGCGTCTGATCGCGGTCTGAGGTGCCCGGTTGTAATTGGTAAGTG
>DASRHX010000562.1:0-2950 GCA_035650295.1 Bryobacteraceae bacterium
GTTTGCCTTGTCGTGTCAGTATCTGCCGGGCGTTGACGTTAGCTGGACCAAACAACCCGGGCTTGCATTGCACATTTCGGGCAATGCTTTCGGTTCGCTTTGGATGATCGGGACGGAGGAAGTTGTATCCGGGAACTACGCCATACACCGGTATCTCGGCAACCCCGGTAGTGAGTGGCGTAAGGAGCCTGGCTCGGGCCGCCGGCTCGCCGTGGATCCCAAGGGCGATGTCTGGATGGTGAATGCGCAGAACGCGATTTTCCGCTACCGAACGGAAACCGGCGTCTGGGAAGGGATGCCGGGTCTCGCCACCGACATTGCCGCTGGAGCCGACGGTTCCATCTGGGTGATCGGCATCGTGAGCGTAGCCGGCGGATACCCCATCTACAAATGGAACGGCAGCAACTGGACACAAATTAGCGGTGGCGCGGTGCGGATTGCGGTGGAGAAAGACGGCTCACCCTGGGTAGTGAATGATGTCGGGAACGTATACCGCTACAATCTGCAGGCAAATTCGTGGGAGAGGAAGCAGACCGGTACCGGACGGTCCGTGCACACGGGAGCAGCCTCCGGCGCGGTGTGGGTGGTCGGACGCGAACCGATCGCCGGCGGCTATCCAATCCAACAATGGAATGCGGCGACCAACACTTGGGAAGCGTTCGGCAGCTACGGGGCAGTCGCTGTAACGGAAGTCAAGGGAACGCCCTGGATCGTTCAGGCAGACGGCGGAATTTTTTCACAGGGGGGGACTGCGTTCATAGTGTTGGATCAGATCACAATCAACCCGACGCTACAGAGCCCTGTGATGCCGCCGCTGACGCCGTTGCCGAATCTCCCTGTCATCACGCCGCCGGCCGTGCCCGGCAAGCTGCTGTGTTCCGTGGCAGACGCCGGGGACCTCACCGGTTGCGACTACACCAAGGCCGATTATGTGGGGGCCTATCGCCTTGACACCACCTGCGACAACGGCTTTTACGATCTGATTTACGGCGGCACCTGCTGGGAGTGTCCGAAAGACACCGACGAAGGCGGCGACTGGATTCGATCGGCCGATAGCGTCGAAAAGGACACGGCCTGCTGGAGAGCACCGAAGGAGAAACTGACTTCGGCGATCAAAACCAAATCCCCGGGGTGGCCGTGGGAGTGTCCCAGCGGGTCCTTTTGGGATGGATACTCGCCGGACGGCATCGGAGGCAGTTGCTGGAAGTGTCCCGATACTCACCCGCGCCGGACCGGCAACCATATAAGCAGTTCCAGTGCCTGCGCCACCCCCGTCAATCAGACGTCACCGGCCAAGCTCCTTTCCTTCAACGGCTGCCCGAAGCCTGATAAGGAAACCATGGGCCTCGCAGGCAAACGAAGTCCAGGGAAACCCTTCCTCGACATCCTCGCCGGCTGGAGCCAGAGTGTCGCCAGCGGAGGCTGCTACGCATGCCCGGCTGTCGACGAGCAGGGGAACTTTCTGATCACTGCGCGCAACGACTTTCCTATCTACAACAAAGAGACTAACGCCGGCTGCCGGATCAATTTCAAGTATCAGCCTGCTCCGTTCACCGAACCTGGTCTGTCCGGACTGCGTGGGGTGAGAGAGGTGATATGGGAAAACCGCGTGTTCGAGGGGGACACCCTCACTCGATCTCTTTACGACCAGGCGGAACAGCGCGACATGTTAAGAACATCGCCGGAAGCGCTAGCATGGGTCGCGGCGCGGTGGAAGGAAATATCGGCGCGGCCTTACAACAATGAGCAGTTCCGGCTCCACATGGTTGGCCTGCTGAAAGCGGCTCTGGCGAAAACTACAACCATACGAACGCCTGGAGAACAGATGCTCATCAAGAGCTTCGAGGAGTACATTCTAAAGCGGCGTACCTACCTGGCAGAGCAGGCTCTGGCGATGTACGACGAATGGAAGAAGTATAGCGGCAACGCATTAGCGTCGAGGGCACAGAGCCAGTTGGAAACCGCGTTTTACTACGGCACTGTTCCCCTCGACTTCAACGCGACTCTCGGCGGGACGATGGCTCTGGGTGGTACAGGGTCCGGCATAGTCGGCTCGATGCTGGCGGCGCAAAAATTTGCGTCGAAAGTCGTGATAGAAGAGGGAGCGACCGCTGCTAATCGTGCCACCAGCCTCTGGGGCAATTTTTCCAAGCCGTTGAACCTTCTTCTTAAATCTCCGCAGGCGCTGGTCGCCGTGAGCGGAGCCTCCGTTATCGCGGTGGTGGGGGCCGTCCTGTCCTCTATCGCGATTGAACAGTTCATTGAGATCCAGACTGCGCGGACGAAACTCGAAGCCTCACTCGCTCTCGCGAAAAAACCAGTGAGCCTCGACGATTTGTACAAGGAAACCAACGGCGAGGATCTCCTCTACTATTACTGGGGCAAAGCTCTGGATACGACGGATGGGGAAGATCAGCAGGTTGTCGCCGCCGCTGCTGCCGCCCACGCCTACGCCCAGGGGAAAGGATACAAGCCTTAAAACAGGGGAAGGCGATTCCTCGAAGGCGGGGCGGAACGCGGCCCGCGTTTGCTTTTGCGCTCCTCCACCGCCGGCAGGGAATATCTATAATTAGAGAGCTACAAACGAAACCTTGCCGCCGATGCGGCCCGGCCGAGGTTGCTCTCCGATGACCGACGAAAAGTGGCGGTCTGCGCACGCCCTGCTCCATGAAGCGAGCCGGATTCCGCCCGAACGAAGGCGCGCTTTCGTCGAAGCGGCGTCAGTGGATTCGGAGATCACTCTCACGGTTCTGGAACTACTTGAGTACACGGACGCGAACGATGATGTGGTTTCTCGCGCCGGAACCCGAATTGGGCGCTACGTAGTCATTGATCGACTTGGCCGCGGCGCCATGGGCGAGGTCTATTCGGCGCGGGATACCGAGCTCGACCGCATCGTCGCTCTCAAGTTTCTGTCTCCCGAATTGACCGGCGGACCTCAATTCCTCGA
>DASRHX010000563.1:0-4823 GCA_035650295.1 Bryobacteraceae bacterium
CACTACTGGTGGCCTTGGATCTCTCGCATGCAAGAATTAGTGTTCCGCCCCATGCAACGCCGCGCGAACAACTTGCCGCGCGCGTTCTGCAAGAGGAGATCGCTAAGCGCTCGCAGATAACGCTTCCCTTGCAAGGCCCTGCGGAGATGTACGCTATTGTTCTCCGCAACCGCCGCTCTGGCCCGCTCGAAGGTTTCCAAATCCTACACAGCTCACACACGCTCGAAGTAACTGGCAACGACGAACGGGGCCTCCTCTACGGTGTCGGCTATCTGCTGCGCAAACTCGAAATGGAACGCGGACGCATCGAGCTTCCCAACGTATCAATCGAAACGTCCCCGAAGACCGCTCTTCGCGGCCACCAACTCGGCTATCGTCCGAAGACTAATTCCTACGATGGCTGGACGATTGCGCAATGGGAGCAGTACATCCGCGAACTGGCGCTCTTCGGTACAAATGCGATCGAACTCATCCCGCCGCGTTCGGATGACGCCGCCGATTCGCCGCACTTTCCGGCCCCACCGATGGAGACAATGATCGCTATGTCGAGGATCGCTGATCAGTACGGCCTCGATGTTTGGGTCTGGTACCCTGCGCTCGATCCCGATTACGCGGAACAGAAATGGGTGGACTTCGCGCTAAAGGAATGGAGCACCGTTTTCTCCAAATTGCCGCGAATCGACGCAATCTTCGTCCCCGGCGGCGATCCGGGACACACGCACCCGAAGCACCTGTTTCCCATGCTGGAAAGGCAGGCCGCTTCGTTGCGCCGTCATCATCCCAAAGCGCAATGGTGGGTCGCGCCGCAGGGATTCAACTCGGAGTGGCTCGGTGAGTTTTACTCGCTCGTGAAAGCGAATCCAACCTGGCTGCACGGAATTGTCCACGGCCCGCAGTTACGAATGCCCGTCGGCGAATTACGCAAGCAGATCCCCGCCCGATATCCGATTCGCAATTACCCCGACATCACGCATTCATTGCGTTGCCAGTTTCCCGTCCTCGACTGGGACACCGCCTACGCCCTTACGCTCAACCGCGAGCCGATCAATCCGCGGCCTGTGGATATGAAACGGATCTTCGATGAGGCGGCGCCGCATACCGTTGGCTTTATCACCTATTCGGAGGGCTGTAACGACGATGTGAACAAGTTTCTGTGGAGTGCATTGGGTTGGGATCCCGCTGCCGGCCTGCATGAAACGCTCCGTGATTATTCGCGCCTCTTGATCCATCCGCGGCTTGCTGCATCTTTCGCTGAAGGACTATTTGCCCTGGAGCGAAACTGGCGCGGACCGCTTGCGACGAATGCCAACGTTATCACGACGCTACAACAATTCGAGGCCATGGATTCAATAGCCACACCGGCGGTGCAACAGAACTGGAGATTCCAACAGGCACAGTATCGCGCCCACTACGATGCCTATACGCGCGCGCGGCTCATCTATGAAACCTCGCTAGAGCAGCAGGCGATGGACCGCTTGCGTCAGGCCTCGGAATTGGGGGCGTTGCACGCGCTCGATCAGGCCGAACGGGTCCTTGACCGTGCGATCACGCAGCGCAGCGCTCCCGGTTGGCGGGCGCGCACCTTTGAACTCGGAGAGGCTCTCTTCCAATCGATCCGCATGCAGTTGAGCGTGCCCTACTATGGCGCTATCGCCGTGGGCCGTGGAGCCAATCTCGACCTCATCGACACGCCATTGAATAACCGTCCTTGGCTTGTGGAACGCTTCGCACACATCCGGACACTGACCAATGAGAAGGAGCGCTTAGCCGCCATTGGTGAGATCCTCGACTGGTCCAATCCGGGCCCAGGCGGCTTTTATGACGACTTGGGCGATCCATCGGCGTCCCCGCATCTCGTTCGCGCGGAAAGTCCCGGGCCTGAATCGCGCAACGGCGCGCTTACAGGCTTTGGGGATCCGACTTCGGCCCTGGCGAAGACATGGCGGTATTCCTGGATGAATCAGGCGGAGGTGCTCTTCGACCAGCCGCTCGAGATGAGGTATACGGGTCTCGATCCGGTGGCGAAGTATCAGTTGCGAATCCTGTATGCGGGCGATCGCTCGCCGGTAACAATCAAACTAGTTGCCAATGGACGGTTCGAGGTGCACCCTGAGCGCACGCGTCCGTCTCCGCCGGAGGTGCTCCAGTTCGCGATTCCAGCCGACGTAACGCGCGGGGGCACGCTTGATCTCAAGTGGACCCGTCCTGCCGGCGGAGGTGGTAACGGCCGCGGGATACAGATCGCGGAGGTATGGTTAGTTCGTCAGTAGTAGCTGCTCACCGGCAGCGGCGCGGCTTCGGCGGGCGGCCGTACTGGCTGCGCGATGGCATCCCACCCCTCGAGCAGAGTCTGCAGCAGGTGAGCTGCCTCGACAAGTGGCTTGTCGCGCTGTTCCACATGAGCCTGTGTGACGAGGTGCAAGATGTAGTCATAAAGCTCGATAAGGTTAACAGCCAACTCGCTACCCTGTTCCCGGTCAACACTCAGCATTAGCTCGGCGAGAATTTCGTTGGCACGGCTGATGTGACGCGACCGGCCTCCGATGTTGCCTGCGTCGAGGCATTCCTTGGCTCCCCGGATCGACTCCAGAGCGCCGCGATAGAGCATTCGGATTAGCCCTACCCCATCTGCCTGCAAAACCTCGCACTCAAGCGACGACCGGCTTGCGTAAGGATTCATTCCCTCATCTCTCCCCTGGCTCGACACGTGGCCTCTATCCATCCATCTTTGTGAAATCCGCACCTCTGGATTGAATCAATACTGCTGTCGCGCTCTCCTTAGAATGCTCTTCGGCGGGTACTCTTGCAGGATCTCCTGTGTCTCCCGGTCCACAAGCCGTACGGCCGGCTTCTTGCTGTCTTCGTCCACGACGATCCTGAGCTCCTGATTGGAGCCGCGAAGTTCTGTCTCGTTCAGCCGTTTAACGGCCTGAATCAGCTGTTTCTGCTCCTGCAGTTCCAGGCGCCGCTCCTGGACAGGTGTATCCGCCGGAGCCGCGAATTGAATGCGTGAAGAAGCTGCGAGTTCCATCTCTTACCTCCCGGAGGCGAACGCCCTCGCTTCCTTGAATCTGCGTATCGGCATGATGTTTCGAAAATTGAAGGAGAATTTCTGACTGAGCTAACTTAGCGCTCAAGCTAACTCACAAGGCAGGGGTCACCCTGTTAAACTGCGTAAAATGAGGGAATTTTTGGCGCTGTTTGCGCTCGCAATGTCAGCCCAATGTCAAACAGGCGTGGTATTTGAGTACGCAAAGTGGATCGGAGGCTCGGCATCCGTCGCTTTCGCAGCGTTCGACCGATCGGGCAATGTTTACTTGGCCGGAACCAGCACATCCGGCGACTTTCCGGCAACCGGGTCTTTTACCGGCGCAAACGGCAACGGTTCCATTTTCTTCGTCAAGGTCGATCGCGCCACTGGCCAGCTTCGCTATAGCTTCCTCTTGCGCGGGGTGACGGTCAGCGGACTGCGAGGTATCGCCGCCGGCCCGCGAGGCGAACTTCACGCAATTATCAATGATAATAATGGGCCAGCACTCGGACCACAGTTCGCCGAATCGAGTAGCCAATTCGTCCTTACACTGTCCCCGGAAGGAGACCGTGTTGAAAGGTCATCTGGGCTCGGGCTCTGTTCTTCCCCCAATTCGCCGATTCGAGTGGACCGTTCCGGCAAAGTAGTTGTCGCGTTGGTTTGTTCAACGAACACGGCTCCGTTCGAACAGCAGTATCTATTTCGCATCGGCCGTGATACCGTCAGCAGGACACCGATTCCCAACTTCCAGGCGCAAGGACTGGCCGTGGATTCGGCCGGTAACGCCATCGTCACTGGTTGGACATGGGGAAATCGGCCGTACGCCGAGACGTCGCAGAACCTGCCGGCTGACCGCACCGAAAGTCAGCGTTCTGATGTGGCCGTGGTGAAGGTCGGACCAGACGGCAACCTGGTCGCCGCAGTGAGGTTCGGCGGGCCGGGAGACGATCAAGGCATTGCCGTCGACGCCGATGAGGCTGGCGATATCTACGTCTTTGGGTCGACGAAGGTTTCTCTCGATAGGCCAAAACCTCTGGCGAGATTTCCTGTAACGGACGGTGCCGCGGACCGGAACGAGCGCGACGGGTTGTTTGCTTCGAAATTGGATTCTTCGCTGAGCCAGCTAATATGGAGCACTTATGTTCTTTCGCATAAGGACAAAGACAGGTCCCCTCGGTTTGCGTGGCTGACTGGCCGGGGAGAGTTTGCGGTGGCCACATCCAAGTTCCTCACGATGGTGTCCACAGACGGGCGGAATGTGAGCGATCAAACGCGAGTCGCTTCCGGACATGCATCAATTGCCGGCAGCGGTGGGTACGCGCTGGTTTTTTCGGCTCGTCGGTATCCGCACACTGCCAGGGCAGAGCCACTCATTCCCACGGGCGAGCGATACTCGTGGTTTGCGTCGATAGATCTCTACCGCGAGGATGCTCCCGAGCTCGAGCTGAGTGTGGGCGAATTGGAGTTTGCGGCTCTGGCGCTGCCGCATGACGGGACAAGTTACGCGTCGGGCATGCCCGTTGGCGTCCGCGCCGGAGAGGGAGGGTTTGAGCTTGTCCATGGAGAGTTAGGCGGCCATGAGTTCGACGTCCCCAACGACACGCCTTCCGAAATTGTATCCGGACCATCCACACTCACAATCAGCAGCGCAACCAGTTCCGTTGTTCGGGGCAGGATTGGCATGTGCTCGGCGTCGAAGATGCGCGTTCGGAGAGTAGCGACGTAAAGTGGACGTTGCTGACGCCGAGCGACGCCCGTCTCGGTCCGTGCCGATTCGAGATGCTGACATCAA
>DASRHX010000564.1:0-7732 GCA_035650295.1 Bryobacteraceae bacterium
ATGGCTGGAAACCGTTCAGACAATACGAACGCCGTTTGGCCATTCGGAGGCAGATCGAGCACATCCGTTAAAATCGTGCTTCCGTCGAGCGCAAGAAATCGAAAAGTGATTCGATTGCTCAAATTCGATGCCGGATTGGCAATCGCGATGGCTGTTGTGAAGCCTTGAATGTTGTCGAACGGCATAAAAAACTTGTAGTCGTCATAGGCACTCAAGGGCACAAGGGCCTCGAAATCCGGCCTACCAGGAACTCTTTGACGGAAAATCGCATAGCCGCCGAGTCGTCCCTGTGACGAGTCGTATGTAAGGGTTGCCCAACCAACCTGAAGCGGCTGCCCTGAGTCAAATAGAGCGAAATTGAAACTCGCTCCAGGCGGTAAGCGTCCCTGCGACGCAGCTGTTGTTGTGAGTTCTCCTTGCGGATAGTTTCGGAATGTTACGGTCATTGGCTGCCCTGATTGAGCATAAAATCGCTGCACAAAATCGATAGGTTGAGCACTCATGTTGACGATTACAATCACGGTCTCCCATCCGCTGCCGGTAGCGATGTGTGGGAAGATTTGATCCGAAGTCTGAACCAGCACGGGATGCCCGTCATTGCTTGCCTTCGTGGAGTCGGTGCCGGACACGTAGGAGCCCACTATCGAGTTTGCCTTCGGCGGAATAGGAACAACGAAGGCGTCTTGGCCGAAAGCGAGAATTGAAGTGAACGAGAGGACGAGTACGAATCGCATCAATTGATTTCCCTCCAATGCGCCTATTTGTAAGGCAGATCACACTCAAGATGTGATGGCGCTAGCAAGTGATCGAAGGCAGTATGCACTGGCGGGGAACCTGAAGGAAATCATTCGGGGGAAAACGCGGCGGGCGGTACAATTGAAGTATGGAAAAGGTCGTGCGCAGGTTTCGGTCCCATCGTGAAGCCGAAGAAGCCGACATCGAGTACTATCGGAGCATTTCCCATGAGGAAAGGCAAAGAATCTTCGCGGAAGTCCTCCGGCGCGGGCGAGCAATCCTTGGTCCTAACCAAGGACTCACGCGAGTTTATCGAATTGTTAAACTCAAACGGCGTTGAGTACATGATCGTCGGCGGATACGCGGTGTCACACTACACAAAACCGCGCTTCACTGACGATATCGATTTCCTCATCCGGCCAACCGTTGAGAACGCAAGGAGGATGGAATTCGTGATTCGCGAGTTTGGGTTCGCGAGTCTCGGACTAGGCGCATCCGACTTCGAAAAAGAAGACCAGATCATTCAACTCGGTCACCCGCCTGAGCGAATTGATATCGCCACCTCCATTAGCGGAGTTGAAACCGAGGCGGTTTGGGCAAGCCGACAGGAGGCCGAGCTTGACGGGATTCGGGTCTGGTACATAGACCGCGAGTCACTCAAGCGCAACAAGCGAGCGGTAGCGCGACACATTGACCGTGCAGACCTGAAGCGGCTCGGCTAGATCGCTGAAACATGCCCGAACAGTTCATGATCGGGAAGGAGAGGGCGGGCGGTGCTGCGTGCCATGATGGAGTGGATTTGAGCGCGACACCTGTTCAGGGCAGTTGGCTGTGGCCCGGCCCCAAGACCCATTCGGAAGCGATGCGTGTTTCGCGGCGCGGAGTGTGGGGGCTGGGAATCATCGGCGCGCTGACCTTGTTGGGCGGCGCTCCTCCGCAATCGTTGCTGGTGGGCGTGGGTTTTTTGTTGCTCGCATTGGGGATTCGCTTGGGGCATGCAACGGCAGCCGCGGCGGGGATGCTGGTGGCGGTTTCGCCGATTATCATGCTGCTTCTGAATCGTGGTCCGAACTGGGCGACGTACCTGATGAGCGGGCTGATCCAGTGCATGCTGATTGCCTATTTCCCGTTCATCAGTTTTCGAGCGCTGAGAATGGCCGAGCAGTTTCGCGACGAGGCCGGGGAGAAGCGGCGGACGTCGCTCGCGCCGGGATTCCTATTGTGGATTCCACTGAGCCTGGCTGTGCTCGGGTTCTTTGTGTTCGTCGCCGGAAACCTATACCTGATGCCGGAGGATATTCCAGTGCGGGGGATTCTGGCGGGCGACGTAGTTTTACTCGAACCGACGCGCGAGGAGGCGCCCAAGGACGAAGCAGCCAGGAAGGCTGCACTGGGGCAACGCGCACGGCGGATTGTGTGGTCGTTCGAGGTGACTCCCGACGAGCTGAAGACAGGACAGTTCCCTGCCTTCAGCATGTACACGCGGGCGCGCTGGGAACGGTTGTTGAAACCTTTAGGCGAGTAGCCGTGCGAAGAGTTCGCTGTATTGGGCTGCGCTTGAATCCCAACTGAAATCGCGATGGATGGCCGCGCGCTGCATCTGGCGATAGTGTGCGGGACGCTTCGAGTAGACATCGAGCGCGGCATGAACCGCACCCAGCAACTCCGCTCCGGTATAGCCCCAGAACTTGAAGCCGGTTTCGTTATCGACCGTATCTTCGAGGCCGCCGGTGGCGCGGACGATGGGGAGAGTTCCATACCGGAGCGAGTAGATCTGATTCAAACCGCAGGGTTCGTAGCGGCTCGGCATGAGGAAGAAGTCGGCCCCGGCTTCGATCTTGTGGGCCAGCGCATTTGAGTATTCCACCCGCACGGCGAGTTGGCCGGGATGAGCCAGGGCAAGGGAGCGGAAGAGATCCTCGTATTCACGTTCTCCGGTGCCGAGCACTACGAACTGCGCGCCGGTGGCCATCAATGGTTCGGCCACTTGCGCGATGAGGTCGAAGCCCTTTTGTTTGGCAAATCGCGAGACGATGCCGATCAGCGGGCGTGTGGGATCGGCCGCTGGAAGTCCGAATTCGCGCAGGACGTCGAGTTTGCAAGCGCCCTTGCCTTCAAGTGCATCGGCGGAGTAGCGCTGAGCGAGGAAGCGGTCGGATTCGGGATTCCACTCAGCGTAGTCGACGCCGTTAAGGATGCCGCTCAGCGAATTGGCCCGGGCACTAAGCAATCCTTCGAGCCCTTCGCCAAATTGGGGCGTTTGAATTTCGCGGGCGTATGTGGGGCTCACCGTGGTGATCCAGTCCGAATAGACGATGGCGCCTTTGAGGAGGTTGATGTCGCCGTAGAACTCCATCAGGTCGGGGCGCATGTGCGCGGGAGTCAAGCCGATGTCGGGTAGAAGGTGTGGACCGAAGCGGCCTTGATAACCGAGATTGTGAATAGTGGCGACAATCTTGACGCCGAAGAACGTGGGGTCGTGCGCGTAGTAGTGGCGGAAGTAAGGCGCGACGAGCGCAGCCTGCCAGTCGTGGATATTGATGATCTGCGGTTGGAAGACCTGGCGCGCGAGGGCGATGGCGGCGTGCGAGAGAAGGCTGAAGCGAATGTGGTTGTCGCCGAAGTCGATGCCGTGGCTGCCATAGAGACCATCGCGGTCGTATAACGCGGGGCAATCGACGAAGTAGTAGGGCACGCCCTTCAACTGCTTCACCCAGAGGTCAGCCTTGAACACCATCCAGCCAGGGTGGAGCGAAATGTTGGTGGCCACGCGCGCGGCATCGTCGAGCGAGATGGACCGGTAGCGCGGGAGGATGACGGCGACGTCTTCGCCGCGGGCGCGCAGGGCTTGCGGCAGAGCGCCGAGCACATCGCCAAGCCCTCCAGTTTTAGCAAAGGGAACTGCTTCGCTGGAGACCATGAGGACGCGCGGCATGCCCCATCAGTCTGCATGATAAAGTCACCCACATGCAACGGCGAGAGTTTCTTGGTGCGCTGAGCGCGGCAATACCCGCCGCGGCGGCAGAAAGTTCGCGGCCCAACGTGCTTGTGCTGATGCCCGACCAGTGGCGCGGACAGGATTTGGGTTCAATGGGCAACGAGCAGGTGAAGACGCCCGTACTGGACCGACTGGCGCGTGAAGGAACACAGTTCACGAATGCGGTGGCGAATTGTCCGGTATGCACGCCAGCGCGCGCGTGTCTGTTAACCGGGCGTTATCCGCATCAAGTGAAGATGGCGGTGAACGACGTTCCGTTGGCTGTGAAGGAGGTTTCCATCGCAGAGTTGCTGCAGCGCGCGGGATACTTCACGGGCTTCATCGGGAAGTGGCATTTGCATGGCGGGCTACGCGATCCGGGGTTCGTGCCTCCGGGCGATTGGCGGCAGGGATTCGATTTTTGGGCGGCCAATATCTGCAACCACAATTACTTGAAGACCTGGTATTTCCGCGACGACTCGACGCCGATTCCCATTCCGGGCTATGAGGTGTTCACGTGGACCGATCTGGCGATCGAGTTTTTGGGCAAGGCCAAGGAGAAGCAGCAGCCTTTCTATTTAAACGTCTGGTACGGGCCACCCCACGATCCGTACATCGTGCCCAAGGGGTACGAGGGCATGTATGAGCCGGAAAAAATCAAGCTGCGTCCGAATTGGAAGTCGGGCGCAAAGCGCGGCGGCGAGGCGAAGCACATTGCGGGTTATTATTCGGCGATCACGTGCCTGGATGACGAAATCGGGCGGCTGCTGGGGAAACTGGAGTCGATGGGCTTATCGGACAATACGGTCGTCTATTTCCTGAGCGACCACGGTGACATGCTAGGCAGCCAGCAGACGTTTCTGAAGCGGAAACCATGGGAGGAGTCGGCCGTGGTACCGAGCATTTTCCGTTGGCCGGGAAAGATCAAGGCGGGGCGGCGGAGCGATGCGATGCTTTCGCACATAGATGTAGTGCCGACCTTGCTTGGATTATGCGGTGTGAAGCAGTTGCCCTCGATGCCCGGCACGGATCTGTCGGGCTATTTGATGGGCACGTCGGACAAGGCGCCGGGCGAGGCGCACATGATGATCTATACGTCGACGGAGTTGGACGAGCACGGGCCGTGGCGCGGGATTCGCGGAAAGAAGTGGAAGTACGCGCGGCACGAGGACAAGCCATGGGTGTTGTATGACCTGGAGAAGGATCCATTCGAATTGAAGAATCTGGCGGACGAGCGGGCGCACAGGGCGCTGATGGCGGAGATGGATGGGAAGATCACGGCGCATATGGGTGCGATGGATGATGAGTGGGTGCGGCGGTATGATCGACCGTTTAGGTAGGACTTTATTCAGACTTCACTCGCTAAACTGGCTATCGAGGCGCCAGAGCAGCTAGAAATGGAGTCAGTTGAGCCTTGAAGTCGTCCAACAGTGACATTGCTAGAAAGCGAAGAGGTCCTTCAGCAGGAGCGAAAAGCCGTCGAGCAGTTCGGGTTCGGTGAGGGTATCCGTGGCATGGAGTCTGCGGCTGCGGCCACCTGGGTAATGGACGTCGACGAGCTTCCGCTCCGGGTAGACGACCCACACCACTTTTGCTCCGCCGCTGAGATAGATTTCGATCTTTTGGGCGATTCGGGAAGCGGACTCCGAGGAGACGACTTCCACCGCAAGGATCGGTGCACCGGGGAACCGCATTTCGGGATCGACGGTTGCGAGCCACTGTCGGTCGACAAGCGAAACATCAGGGACACATGCATCGCGATCCGTCACGCGAAACATAGATTCGGAAAGGACGAAGTAAGCGCGATTCGTTGCCGCAAAAATCGTAAGAGCCTCACAAATGAGGCCTTTCATAATCTCGTGAATCGCCTTCGCGTTGCCCATTTCCACCACCTCACCGCCAAGCAGTTCTTTTCGAAACTGCTGCTCTTCGGGCAACGCCAAGAATTGTTCAACCGTCAATGTAGCCGTACCGGCTGCCATGAGCTTATGTTACCGCGCTGCGCGATGATGAGAATGAAAGATGCTGCTCACGTTCTTATTGTTGTTGGCCGCTGGAGCGTTCGCCGCGGAGATTCCGCGCACGTGGGACGCCGAAGCAGTGGCGAAGCTGGAAGTGCCGCTAGCGAACGTGAAGGCTACGCCGGTGCATATCAGCGAGGCCGACTACTATGCAATGCCGGAGCGGAAGATATACCGCAGCTATCCGGTCTACCATCCGGCGCGCGAGCCACGTGGGTATCAGCAGTGGCTGGCTGAGCAGGAGCCGCAGATCGTCTTCGATATTTCGACGTTGAAGAGCGAAGCGGATTGGATTCGCGCGGGCGAGTTCGTGTTTCAGAACCCGTTGTCATTCGGTCCGGTGTTCTTCGGTGCCGATGATTTGAGGGACCCGGCATTCTTTGAGTCGACTGGGATGCCGGTGGCGAAGGACGGCACGATTGCGTTTGCGCGGTGGGTGATCCGGCAAAAAGGGAAGGTCGAGTTGGGGTCGATGGGGTGCAACACCTGCCACACGCGAGTGTTGCCGGACGGGACGGTTGTACCCGGAGCGCAAGGAAACAATCCAGGCGACCGGCAAGGCGCGCGGTCGATGAAGCGCATGGCGGAGGTGGCGGGTCCTGACGAGGTGCTGAAGCGCCTGCGGCTGTTTGCGCGGCAGTTCGAGGCGCCTTGGGTTGAGAACGATCCGAACCGCGAGCTGCGGACGTGGACGCTCGAGGCATTTATTGGGGCGGGCGAGGCGATTCCGCCGGGCGTGACGGCGAGAAGCCACACAAGCCTGATTCTGGCGCCTCAGATTCCAGACTTGATCGGCGTGCAGGAGCGGCGATTCCTCGACCACACGGGGATTGTGCGGCACAACGGAATCGGCGACCTGATGCGGTACGTGAGCCTGGTGCAGGACACGAGCGTGCTGGCGCGCTACGCGGATTCCGCGCCGATGGGTAAGCCAGGCTCACGGTACAGTGACGAGCAACTGTACGCGCTGGCACGATACCTGTACTCTCTGAAGCCGCCACCGAATCCGAACCGGGCTGATTCCTTGTCGAGGGAAGGCGGGAAGATCTTTGAGCAAGAAGGTTGCAGCGGGTGCCACACGGCTCCGCTTTACACCAATAACAAGCTGGTAGCGGTAGACGGGTTCGAGCCGACGGCGGCGGATCGTGCGCGGCTCGATGTGATGGAGCGGAGGGTGGGCACCGATCCGCGCTATGCACTGCAGACGCGCAAGGGGACGGGCTACTACAAAGTGCCATCGCTGAAAGGGGTGTGGTATCGGGGGGCGCTGGGGCATCAGGGCGCGGTACAGTCGCTAGAAGCGTGGTTAAGTCCAGCTCGGTTGTCGCGCGTGAAAGGGCACGAGTTCGGGCTTAAACTGAACGATCGGGAGCGGCGGGCGCTGGTGGCGTTTTTGCGGACGCTGTAGAGGCTGGCTAGAGCAGTGTCTTCAACTCGCTGTGCTCGAGGCCTTGGCTTTCGGCGACGGCGGCGTAGGTTATGTGGCCGTGATAAGTATTGACGCCTTCGTAAATGGCGGGGCTGTCCTGACAGGCGCGGACGAGGCCCTTCTTGGCGAGCGAGTGCACATAGGGGAACGTGGCGTTGGTGAGGGCGAGCGTGGAGGTGTGGGGTACGGCGGCGGGCATGTTGGAGACGCAGTAGTGCAGCACTTCGTCGACGAAGTAGACGGGGTCGGTGTGCGTGGTTGGGCGCGACGTTTCAAAGCAGCCGCCCTGGTCGATGGCGACATCGACGAGGACGGAGCCGGCGCGCATTTCGCGCAGCCAGTCCTTGCGGATAAGACGCGGAGCCGAAGCGCCGGGGATGAGCACGCCACCGATGACGAGGTCGGCATGCTTGATGGCTTCGTGGATGGTCCACGTATTGGAAGCGAGCGTGACGACGTTCGAGTTGAAGATGTCGTCGAGTTCACGGAGGCGGTTCAGGTTGCGGTCAATGATGGTGACATGCGCTCCCATGCCGAAGGCCACTTTTGCGGCGTTGAGGCCGACGATGC
>DASRHX010000565.1:0-7987 GCA_035650295.1 Bryobacteraceae bacterium
CGTGGCGTTCACGGGTGGCGTCGAGTTGAGTGCGAAGTCCAAGCCTTGTCGCGACTCACCGTTTGTAATCGCCACTGTGTCACCCGATTCAGAAGATCCACCGCCTTGCGTCCACCACAGGCTGGCGAAATCGACCGGCGGGGTCTGGCCACTCCAGGTTTGCGTGGGCAGTACTGGGCCATCCAAAGGTTCGACGGCAAGGCGATATTCGCCCGGCTCTACCTGCAGTTGGAACCGGCCGTCTAAGCCGCTCAACGCAGCAGCAGTTGTTTGTCCCGAAGTGTTAAAAGCGAGAACGTGCGCCTTGGGCACGGCAAGGCCGTCGCGGGTGACGGCGCCGGCCAGGAAACTGGGGCGCGCGGTAGGCTCTGGCAATGGATAGGCCATGGCGATTGTCGAGACGTCGTCACTTGAAAGGCGGCGAGGGGGCGCGCTTCCCGCAGGCAACTCCAATTCCACGACGGGACTCATAATAGCGTCGAGAGCGGCCGAATGGTCGAGGCCGACGGCGTGACCTAGCTCATGTAGGAGAACTACGCCAAGATCGTGTGCGCCCATTTTGCCGAGTGACGAGTGCTGCTTATAAGGATTGAAGGCGATCTTTACCATCGGAATCTCGCCGGTGGCATCGTTGTGGAACACGAGCGTGCAGGCGATATACAACGCTTTGTCGCACACGCCGGTGTCGAAGGGCTCGGTGTCGGTAAAGGTAACCAGGTTCAAGTTGGATTCGCTGAGCTTCCATTCCGGAGTCCGGTCCACCTGAATAGAGAGGGCTGCCTTGCCGGTCTGAGTCCAGGCGCGAGCTGCATCTCGAACAAGACGGTAGACGCTCTCCGGTGTTTCCCTTGGATCGACGCCGGAAACTTTCTGATTTTCCTCGGCCCTAAAATGTACGGTTTCGCTAACGTGTAAAACAAGCGTATTACCGGGCAATTTGAGGGGAATACCTGCGACGCGCAACTGACTCCCCCCAAACGCGGGGAGCATCGCCATCAGGATTCCACCGATGAGAGCGAGGGTCCTATACATCTATGGCCTTTTCGGCTCCCCTTACATCGGTGTGAGCAGTGTTTTACATTAGTAAGGCCCCATGATTTTACGTAGGTCATTCCTTACTGCCACCACACTCCCTTTGGTCACTTCGTCGCGACTTTGGGGAGCCAAGATCGACTCCCGCGTTAAAGGCGTGCGAATCGGAGTGCAAAGCTATAGCTTTCGCGACCGAGGGTTGGACGAGGCCATCGAGGCCATGAAGACCATTGGCCTCGGCGAAGTGGAGTTGTGGCAGGGCCACATCGAGCCAGGAAGGGCCAATAAGGTTTCACGCGAGGCCCTTCGCGAGTGGCGGCTATCGACGCCGATGAGTTTGTTCGAAGGTGTCCGCAAGAAGTTCGACGACGCAGGCATCCTGCTCTACGCCTACAACTACAGCTTTCGCGAAGACTTCACCGACAAAGAGATCGAGCGCGGCTTCGACATGGCAAAAGCGCTCGGCATCAAGGTGCTCACTGCGAGTTCAAACGTCACGACAGCGAGGCGCATCGACCCATTCGCCAAGAAGGCGAAGGTTCGTGTCGGCATGCACAACCATTCGCGCATTCACGAGAACGAATTCGCCACGCCCGAGGATTTCGCAAAGGCAATGGACGGGATGAGCGAATACCTATGCGTGAATCTCGATATCGGCCATTTCACCGCGGCGAACTTCGATGCGGTCGACTACCTCGCGAAGAACGCGAGCAAAATCGTCACGCTGCACCTGAAGGATCGCAAGAAGGATCAGGGCGCGAACGTGCCCTTCGGCGAGGGCGACACGCCGATCAAGGCTGTGCTGAACACGCTGAAGAATAAGAAGCTGAAGATTCCGGCCAACATTGAGTACGAGTACAAGGGCGCCGATACGGTGGAAGAAGTGAAGAAGTGCTTCGAGTACTGCAAAGCGGCGATTGATTAGGCGGGCCAAACGGCGCGAGCCACGCGCATCACGTTTCCACCGAGAATTTGTTGAATTGCAGCGTCGGGGATGCCGCGCTGCACCATACCGACCGTGAACATCGGCCAGTTGGTCCATGCAAGGCTCGGATGCGACCGGTTATCGAGCGCGCCCGGCGGCCATAGGGCTTCATACGAGGGCCGGGCCTTTGGCCGTGGATCCATCTTCTTGTACTCGGCGGCGGCGCTCATGGGGATGTAGGCGAGATCGGTCCCGATGGCCACATGCTGGGCACCGAAGCGCTTCACCAGGTACTCGATGTGATCGAGCATCGCGTTGAGATCGCCGGAACGGCCGAGAAATGACATGACGCTATAGACCCCGACATAACCGCCCGTGTCGGCGATGGCGCGGATCACCTCATCTGGTTTGGAGCGGATATGGCGATGTACTTCCACGGCGCCGCTGTGGCTTGCGACCATGGGTTTGCTGGACGCCTTGGCAGCCTCAAGGCTCGTTTGCCAGCCCGAGTGAGCTACGTCGACGATGATGCCAACTCGATTCATTTCGGCAATTGCGGCGCGTCCGAGATCGCTCAGGCCGCCATTTGCCGGTTCGGCGCATCCATCGCCGAGCACGTTGCGGCGGTTATAGGTGAGATGCATCATGCGGATGCCGAGTTGGAAAAACAGGCGCACGTATGCGAGTTCCTCCGGCACCGAATTCCATTCTTCAGCTAGCGGCACGCCGTTGCCAGTGAGATACAGGCAGTGGCGGTCCTGTTTCTTCGCGGCTTCGATATCGTCCGGCACGGCGGCGCGCGCAACATGGCCACGAAGCATGTCGGTGAGGTGGGTGATGTAGGCGAGGCGCTTCAGAATGCGCAGCGGAGTGCTGCTTTCTTCGCCTGCGTTTTGGAGGACGCAGGTGACGCCGGAAGCCTTCCAGGCGGTGAGATATTCTTCGCGTTGCGTTGGATCGTTGGCGACCCGTGAGAGGAGAAATTCCGTGTGCAGGTCGTCGAGTTCCTGTTTGCCTGCTCCTGCTTCGATCGCCTTTCGCATGGCGGCTCCATCGATGGCCGAACGCGGCGAGAAGCCGTACGATTCGACGACCAGCGACTGCGCGTGCAACTCGAGGCCGTGTTCGAGCTGCTTTACGCTCGGTTTCAGCACAGCCAGCGCAGCATCGCGCGAGGCCTGGATGAGCGGATTGGTTTGCGCAGCCTGAACCAATGCCGCAACCGAGGAACCCATAAAGTGCCGCCGCGTGGTCATATCGGACGACTGTATCATCGGAATGTTGACCCCCGCCATCGCAGCGCCAATAATGGAAAGCCAACGATGATGACTCGCCGTTCGCTCTTCGCTTTGCCACTGATTGCTTCCGCTCAAACACCCCGTAGTCCCGGCCGTATCCGGATCACGGATGTGAAGGTGATTCCGCTGAAGCTGGTGAAAGAGGTTGGTGAAATCGAACCGGCGTGGAATCCAGGAACGAAAACCGTTATACGTGTGGGCGGCGGCTCCATCGTGGAGGTGCATACCGATCAGGGAATCACGGGAATCGGTCCCGGAATGGACGCCGCGCTTCTGCCCGCGGTGAAAGCACAGCTTGTAGGCAAGGATCCATTCGATACCGAACAGCATATGGCGCGCCTACGCTACTACGCGCAGGGGATGGCCTATCGCGGCGCAGCCAGTGTGGACGTCGCATTGTGGGACGTCATCGGAAAGGCTTCAAATCAACCGCTGTATAAGTTGTGGGGCGGAGCGAAGGATCGTGTTCCGGCATACGCCAGCATGATGAAGCTCTCGACGCCGGAGGAGCGCGCCGACTTGGCCGCGCGACTGGCTTCGGAAGGATGGAAGGCGATTAAGCTGCGGCTGCATCATGCCACGTTGAAGGAAGACATCCGAACGGTGGAAATGGTACGGAAGGCCGTTGGCGATCGGATGGAGATCATGACCGACGCCAACCAGGCGCAATCCAGCGGGAATTGGCAACCCGGCGTGCTTTGGGACTATCGGCGTGCATTGGAGACTGCGCGCGGGCTGCAGCGGCTGAATGTCTATTGGCTCGAAGAACCGCTCCCTCGATTCGCCTTCGATCAACTTGCGGAGTTGAATCGCGCCGTGGATGTGCCGCTCGCAGGCGGTGAGAACAATCGCCTGACGCACGAGTTTCTCGAGATGTGCAAGAAGGATGTCTACGACATCCTGCAGCCCGAGGGAATGGTGATGGAGGGCGTGACGGCATTGCGGAAGATAGGCGCGCTGGCGGAGTTCTATGGGAAACGGATCGTGCCGCACCATGGCGGCGGAGACATAGGCACCGTGGCGCACCTGCACCTGATCGCTTCATGGCCGCATGCGCCGTTCTACGAGTTGCTGCACGATCCGCCCATCGCCGACTACCGTCACCGATTCTCGATCATGAAGAATCCTCCGTCAGTTGGCGGCGACGGGTATGTGTCTCTACCACAGGGTCCCGGGCTGGGTGTCGAGCTCGATCCGGCACTGCGAGCCTGAGCGTGAGCGTTATCCTAGTTACTTGCGAGTTCCAGGCCGTTTCTTCGTCAAAAATCTGATCGAGCGGCGCGCCCTCATCTGGCAATTGGTGCGGCGCGATTTCGAGCAGCGCTATGTGGGATCTGCCGCGGGCTGGCTGTGGGGTCTCATTCATCCGCTGGTGTTGCTGTTGAGTTGGACTTTCGTGTTCCAGATCTGCATGCGCAACCCGCCGCCGCCCGGAGCGGTGACGCAAAACTATACGCTCTATCTCATGGCCGGCTATTTGCCATGGTTTCTGTTCCAGGAAACCGTTGTTCGCGCATCGAACTCGCTGGTCGACCACGCCAGTCTCATCACGAAGACGGTATTTCCGAGCGAGGTCATCCCGATCTCCATATTTTTCAGCTCGCTGATTAACCACTTGCTGACGCTCTCGCTTGTAGTGGTTGCTTCTCTTGTTTGGGAGAGCCACTTCAGCCCGGTGATTCTTCTGCTGCCGTTCTATATGGTCTGCGTCGGTCTGCTCGCCGTAGGGCTTGGCTGGATCGCGGCCGGATTGCAGGTATACGTGCGCGACACTGCGCAAGTCGTGGGCGTGCTACTCACACTGTGGTTCTGGCTGACGCCCATCTTTGTGTTTGAGGAGCAGTATCCCGAGGAGTTGAAATTCCTGTTGAGATGGAATCCGCTGGCTCTGTTTGTCCGCGCCTATCGCGACCGGATACTCAGTCCCGCACTCCCGTCGTGGGAGGAGGTGTCGGGAATTCTCTTGTTTAGCGCGGGTGCGTTCATCGTGGGCGGCCTGTGTTTCCGTCAATTGAAACGTGGTTTCGCGGATGTTCTCTGATGGCAAAGAAACTTCTCATCATTGTAGGTTTGGTCGCGGCACTGGCAATTGCCGGTGTTATTGCGCTGAAGACCTTGATCTCCCCCGAGAAACTACGGCCCGTGTTGCAGTCGCAACTCGAGGACGCCTTGAAACGGAAAGTCGAGCTCGGCGATGTGGCTCTCAGCCTGTGGCCGCTCGGTCTGGAAGTGCAGAAATTGAGCATCGCGGAGGACCCGCGGGTGCGATCTAGTCGGCCGTTCGCCACCGCGGAAAGTCTGCAGGTAAGCGCACGATTGATGCCGCTGCTGAGTGGTTACGTCGAGATCGATTCGTTGCGGCTGATGAAGCCGGTGATTGAACTCATTCAGACAAGGCCGGGCCAGTGGAATATTGACTCCCTCGGCGGTGAGAGCTCGAGTGGGGGAGGCACGTTGAAACTGGGCACCGTGGAGGTTGCGTCGGCTGAACTTGCCGTGACGACGCCGACACGCGGGCGAGTAATGTATTCGGGAATCAACTTGAGCATGGGGGCCCCGGCGCCTGGCCGCGCGGTGCCGGTGAAGTTCAGCGCCCTCGATGGAGAGTTGAACGGCGAGGGCACGACCACCCAGCAGGGCGCGGCGAGGGCGATCGATTTCCAATTGCGCATGGGAAAGGTGCAACTGCTCACTAAAGGCACTCTCACCACGCAGGGAAGGGAAACGGCATTGGCGATGGAGGCGACGATTCCCAATGCGGAAATCACCGAGTTGGCCACTGCCGTCTCGAAGGTGGGGCTCGCGTTTTCTCCTGGAATGCAAGTGAGGGGTTCTCTCGGGGGGACGGTTTCCGCGCGCGGAACCACCAGCGCGCCACAGTTGAGCGGCAAAGCAGAGTTACGGAATCTCGAAGTCAGCGGTGGTAGCTTGAAGGAACCGGTTCGCGCTCCGAAGCTTCAATTGGAGTTCACGCCCACGGTGATCCGTTCTCAACCGATGGAGATCTCCTCCGGTGCGACGAAGCTGAATGGATTCTTTTCCCTGGCGGATTATTCGGGCAACGCTCCGCGCCTGGAGGCTACAGTCTGGGCCGACCGCTCGAATCTGGCCGATTTGTTGCGGATGGCGCAGGCGTATGGTGTGAGCGCCGCGCAAGGAGTGACGGCCTTAGGCGACGCCAGCTTCCGTGTCCGGCTGCACGGTGCTCTGACGAAGAATGCTCCTCTTGGAGTTTCGGGTGTCCTCAATAGCGACTCCGCCGATCTCCGCACCTCGCCTACTTCGCAGCCCGTGCACCTGGAGCGAACATCGGTCAAGTTCAGTGGCGAAACAGGCCGCGGTGATGTCACCATCGGCAAGCTGGTTACGGAACCTTTTCCGCTTACGGACGTCTCGGCCAGCCTCGCCATGCGCAAAGGAATCGCGACGCTCGACCCGGTGCGGGCCACGCTCTACGAAGGGCAATTTCTAGGAATTATCGTCGCCGACACGAACGCTACGCCGCCGCGCTTTGAGATCCGCTCGCGGATGGAGCGTGTCAATTCGGAACGTTTACTCGCTGCCGCCACGCCACTGCGGAAAGTGATTACGGGAGCGCTTTTCAGCAACGCTCAGTTGAGTTTTGCGAGCGGGGCAGGGAAGGACGACATTGCCCGCTCGCTAAATGGAACGATGAGCCTCAAGATGAACGACGGCAAGCTGCTTGCGATGAGCGTATTGAACGAAGTCAGTAAAATCGCTCAATTTGTCACCAGGGCCGCGCCGTCGCAAGCGCAGGTAACTCCATTCCTGGCGCTGACCGGAGATGTGAATTTGAGAGATGGCGTAGCCTCCACCGACAACCTCGTTCTCAACCTCGACTCAGGCACGGTGCAGATGAGCGGCACCATGAACCTGGTGAACGAGTCGCTCAATCTGAAGATGGTGACCACGTTGGGCAAGTCTTACACTGAGCAGGTGGGCGGCAGCCGCGTGGGAGGCTACCTCACGGCCGCGGTGCTCAACTTGCGCGGCGAGATGGTAATTCCCGCGCTCGTGACAGGTTCGTTCTCGGCTCCGCGCGTGGCGCCGGATGCGGCCGCG
Organism: Bryobacteraceae bacterium; assembly: GCA_035650295.1. Classification (GTDB taxonomy): domain Bacteria; phylum Acidobacteriota; class Terriglobia; order Bryobacterales; family Bryobacteraceae; genus JAFLBB01. The sequence goes on from DASRHX010000565.1 coordinate 7,339, forward strand.
ATGGCCAAGCTCAAGTTGCAGCAGGTCATCCCAGGGCTCACCAAGCCTGGTGCGCTCAACGAAGGTGTCGGCGGTCTCCTCGACCTGCTCAAGGGCAAAAAGAAGGAACCGAAATAACGCTTCCGCCGTCATTTGCTAGTCTGAAACTTCCCATGCGTACGAGACGTTTGTTTTTTCATTCGATGGCGGCAGCCGCCGCGCTTCCAGCATTCGCACAAAGGAAGGGCGCCGCGCAGCAACGCCCGAATATTCTGCTGATTCTGGCCGACGACCTGGCCGACTGGATGTTGGGCTGCTATGGCAACAAAGAGATCCGCACGCCAAATATCGACCTGTTGGCGCGCAGCGGAATGCGCTTCCAGAACAGTTTCGTCTGCACGCCGATCTGCTCACCTTCACGCGCAACGTGGTTCACCGGACGGACTCCGCGCCAGCACGGCATCCATGATTTCCTGACAGCGAATCCAATTGAGAAGCCGCCGCAGGGGCAGAAGGACGTACCCGCTTCATTCGCCAATGAAGTGTTCTTAAGCGACCTGTTGAAGCAAGGCGGCTACCGAACCGGGTATATCGGCAAGTGGCTTATGGGCAACGATCAACAGCCCGGCCATGGATTCGATTGGACAGCCACTGTGGAGGGACGCACGTA
>DASRHX010000566.1:0-4953 GCA_035650295.1 Bryobacteraceae bacterium
AATCGGAATTATAGCTGCCCATACCGATTGCATCGGGTTTCGTGAGGTCGGTTTGAATATCCTTCTGCGTCATGACCCAATCGCCGACCAGGCGGCGGGCTTCGCGCACATAGAGCTGGTGAGGCCAGTGGTGAGTGTCGATAAATTCGTCGGCACAGAGGCCCCAGCGCTTGAGCTCCTTTTGAATTTCGGCGGGGATGCGTGGTTCGGTTTGCAGGAAGTGGAAGAATCCGGCGGTGTAGTCGATATGCGCCTGCCAGATTTGCGCGCGCTGTTCGTAGGTGGCTTCGGGGTAGGTCCAACTGGCGCCGATGTAATCGGTTGAGAATGGGCCGCGATTGTTGATGTCCGTCTTCGAATCCTTCTCGAGGCGCGATACGATCATGATCTCGTTCATCTGGGGCAGGCGGTTGTTGACCTTTTGAAACGCTTCGACCCACCGCAGCCATAGCTCGTAACGCAAGGGATCGTAGTTGCCCGGTTTGGGGATGGCGACCTGGTTCGAGGGGTCATCGGAAAGGCACATGCGAAAGTTGTAGGCCTGCACTTTTTTGTCGGCAGCACCAATCTCACCGCGCGGTGTGGCTTGGATCTCGGGGAGCAACTGTTTTTTAGCATCGAAGGCGCTGACGGGGAAATCGAACTGATGGCCGCGGTCCTTGGGACGGACACCGGCGAGGGATTCCCCGAATTGCGCCGTGCCTTCGCGGCCGACGGTGTAACTGATCCTGGCGTGTTTGAAAAGGTCGCCCTCGTAGGTGGCATCCATGAAAATCCGGGCGGCGAAGCCGATGCCGTTCTCGGTGTAGAATTCCCGAATCTGGCGGCCGCGCTTCTTCACGGCGTCGTCCTGGCGCAAGCGGTGGCCGTAGTAAACCTTCACACCCGCCTCGTCGACCCATTGCTTCAGGACCTTCTCGGCGATGTGCGGCTCAAAATACCAGACGATGTCTTTTCCATATTCGCGGCCGACGCGCTGATAGAACTCAAGCGACATGCCGCCGATGGTTTCCTTCTTGCCATGGTCGGTGCGGCCAAGACCACCGGTGGTCATGCCACCGAGATGGCGTCCCGGTTCGACGAGAGCAACCTTGAGATTTTGTTTCGCGGCAGCGATGGCGGCTACGACACCGCCTGAGGTCGCGCCGTAGACAACGACATCATAGGTTTCAACGGCGTGGACGGAGACGGCGAGGAGAAAGAGAGCGGCGAACCTCACTTACGCGTGTCCTCTTTCCAGGCGTGGATGGCGCTCTGCAAGCCATCGACGATTTCGGGGTGCTTGTGGCGCAGGTTTTGCTTTTCGCCGGGGTCGGCTTCGAGGTCGGAGAGCCAGACGGCATCGTCGCCTTTGAGCTCGCCGCGCGTTTCGGGAGTGCGGCCGTATTCGTTTCCTCGGAGAACAAGCTTCCAACGGTCCTTGCGGGCGGCCGACTGCTGGCCGTTCTCCCAGAAGAGGGGCTTGCCGCTGTGCGGCGAGCGTGCGCCTTGGGCGGCGACTGGAAGGATGTCACGGCCATCCATGACATAGCCTGCTTCGGGAGGAACGCCGGCTGCCTGCCAGATGGTGGGCGCGATGTCCATGGTCATCGCCAGCTCGTTATTCACCTGGCCCGGCTTGATGCGCGCCGGCCAACTCATGATGCCCGGCACATGCATGCCGCCATCGAACAGGCTGAACTTGAAACCGCGGTACACGCCGTTGTCGCCAGCGGTGGCGGGCTGTTGATTGATGCCGGCGCGGGGCTCGGTTGTCGCTCCGTTGTCGGCAACGAAGAAGATGAGCGTGTTGTCGAGTAGTCCGTGACGTTCGAGCGCTTTGCGAATGGCGCCGACGCCGTCGTCCATCGCGGCGAGCATGGCAGCGTAGGTTCGGCGCTCGGGCGGAAGGTTGGGGAAGCGCACTTTGTACTTGTCCGGCGCGTGCATGGGATAGTGCACGGCGTTGTAGGTGACGCAGAGGAGGAATGGCTCTGCCTTATGTTTGTCGATGAAGCCGACGCTTTCCTGCGTGATGCGTTCGGTGAGGTATTGGCCATCTTCCCAGATCTCTTCGCGGTTGCGGAACAGCGAGTGAAAATTGACGGTGCGGTTTTGCGCGCTTGCTTCACCCCAGTAGTAGATGTGCGAATAGAAGTCGACGCAACCGGGAAGGAAGCCATAGAAATAGTCGTAGCCGCGGGCGTTGGGAACGGTTTCGGGCGTGTTGCCCAGGTGCCATTTGCCGATGAGGCCGGTGGCGTAGCCGGCGGTTTTCAGGCGGCTGGGAAGAGTGTGCTGCTTGAGCCCGAGCGGCAGACCGTTGGTGATGACGCCCGCCCGGACAGGATAGCGGCCGGTTTGCAGCGCCGCGCGCGAGGGAGCGCAGACGGGCGCGCAGGAATACCAGTTCGTGAAGCGGATTCCCGAGTTTGCGAGGTGATCGATGTGCGGCGTCTTGACGTCCTTTGCGCCATAACAGCCGAGGTCGTGCGAGCCCTGATCGTCGGACATGATGACGACGAAGTTGGGTTTGCGAGTCTGTCCTTGCAGGAGCGCCCCCGAGGCGCCGGCAGCGGCGATCCAGTCCCTTCGATTCATCATGGGGCTCACTCTATCATGCGCGTTGCAATTCGTTGGTTGGCGCGTAAGAATGTCTCAAGCTCATGTTGACACGCCGTCATTTTTTCGCCTCCACAATTGCCGCCGCGGCACACGCGCAAACGAACGCGCGGCCTAATGTGCTTGTGATTCTCACCGACGACCAGGGCTATGGCGATATCGCGGCGCACGGTAATCCGGTGCTGAAGACACCGAACATGGACAAGTTGCACGGCGAAAGCGTGAGGTTTATCGACTTCCACAGCGCTCCGATGTGCACGCCGACGCGTGGACAACTGATGAGTGGGGTCGACGCGCTGCGCAATAAGGCTTGTTCAGTGACCGCCGGGCGCGCCGTGCTGCGGCGCGATCTGCCGACGATGGCAGACGTGTTTGCGGCCAATGGATATAAGACGGGCATCTTCGGCAAGTGGCACTTAGGCGACAGCTATCCCTATCGTCCGATGGATCGTGGATTTCAGACGGCGAAGTATCACCTCGGATTCGGCATGTCGTCGGCGCCCGAGTTTGACAACGATTACGTCAACGGCCGCTATCACGACAACGGTGAGGTGAAGCGCTTCGAGGGATACTGCACGGACTTCTGGTTTAGCGAAGCGATGTCATGGATGAAGCAGAGGGGCGCAAGCAAGGAGCCGTTTTTCTGCTACCTGCCGACAAATGCACCGCACGGGCCAGCCTGGGTGTCACCGAAGTATTCCGACCGTTACAACCGCGACGGGTTGCCTGCCGGCTTTTTCGGCATGATCGCCAACGTGGACGAGAACCTTGGCAAGCTGGACCAGTTTCTTGCGCAGTCGGGACTGCGCGAGAACACGATTGTCGTCTTCATGACCGATAACGGCGGCACGGCGGGAGTGAACGTGTTCAACGCAGGCATGCGCGCCCGCAAGACGCAACTCTACGATGGCGGGCACCGCGTGCCATGCTTTGTGCGCTGGCCGAAGGGCAATCTGCGCCCGGCGGGCGATGTCGAGTATCCGGCGCAGATGCAGGATCTCCTGCCCACGATGATCGACCTTTGCTCGCTTAAGCCGCCCACGCGCTCACGCTTTGATGGGGCGACGCTCGCGCCGTTGCTGCGCGGTAAGGCGGAAATGCCCGGCCGGATGATGGTCGTTCAATATGGCCAGGTGCCGAAGAAGTGGGAGTCGAATGTCATCTGGAACCAGTGGCGGCTGGTGAATGGTACGGAGTTGTACGATTTCCGCGCCAATGTCGCCGAGGACCGCGACCTCGCCGCGGCGAATCCGGATGTGGTTGCGCGGATGCGTGCGCACTACGAGAAGTGGTGGGCAGCCGTGGAGCCAGGCGTGCGCGAACCGGAGCCTGTTGCGGCCATCGGTTCGAAGCAGGAGCCGATGACATTGCTGTGCTCGTCGGACTGGTGGGAAATCTACGCCGACAATCCGGGGCACGTGTCGAATGCAGCCGGGGGGGCCAAGGGCGCGCCGTGGTACGTGGCTGTAGCCGAGACGGGCGAATATCAGATCGAGATTTCGCGATGGGCCTTCAACCTGGGGCTGCCGTTGACGGCAACGCGCGAGGCGCAGAAGTTGACCTACGGTTCGCTGCCGGTGGGCAAAGGCATGCCGATTGCGGGAGCCAAGCTCAAAGCAGGCGCGGGTGCCGAGGTGTCGGCGAAGTCGGCGCCTGGCGATCGCAGCGTGACATTCCGAGTCAAGCTCGACAAAGCGGCGCGGATTCCGCTGCATGCGTGGTTCACGGGAGCGAACGGCGAGGATGTCTGCGGGGCGTTCTATGCGCGGATCAAGAAGGTGTGAGGGGCTGGGCGTGAGATCATGTGGGTAGTGAGGTCCTGCCGATGACCATAACACTCAAGCCCGAACAAGAGCGAATCATTCAGGAGCATATCGATCGCGGGCGCTACGAAACTCCGGCCGAGGTACTTGATGACGCGCTGGCCGCGTTGCAGACTGTCGAGTCAAAGCGTAAGTTGGCAATACCGCGTAAGAACTTAGCGCAATTCCTGATGGAGTCCCCGCTTGCCGGGGCTGGATTAGCCATCGAACGGTACGACGATTTGGGTCGCACCATCGAACTATGAGCGGGTTTCTGCTCGACACGAATGTGATATCGGAGTTTAGCCGAAAGGGTGGACCGGACTTGCGCGTGAAGCGGTGGCTGGAGGCCGCCGAATCCGAATCGCTGTTTACGAGCATTGTGACCTTCGGGGAGATCAGGTTCGGAATTGAACTTCTTCAGCCCGGCAAGCGGCGGACACAATTGGAACGGTGGCTTGAAAGCGACCTTCCGGAATGGTTCGAGGGTCGAATTCTTCCGATCGACCAATCAACTCTGGACCAATGGGCGCGGTTTCGAGCGCAAGCT
>DASRHX010000567.1:0-6444 GCA_035650295.1 Bryobacteraceae bacterium
GGCGTGGCGGAGATTGCCTCGGAAGTGGGCTATGAGTCCGAGGCGGCGTTTAACCGTGCGTTTAAGCGGCAGTTCGGCATGCCCCCAGCACGCTACCGGCGCGAACAGAGAATCGTGACCGCGGCGGCGGCATAGGCTGGAATCATTTCGCGCCCCCGCCAGTAGCTTGCGGCCCAACCGCGCTCCACTTCTGTAGCGTTCGGGTAGTCGAAGACGCGTTTCGACCGCCAGCCTCGCCGCGTAATCAGACCGCCTAGCACATGCTCCGTATCATGCGGGTGGCTTGGTTTCCCCATGCCGCAGGAGTAGGCTGAAAGTGTGGTAACCGACCTGGCTGAAGTTTTCCGGCTCGGAACCGCGAAGGCGGGAGAGAATCTCGACTTTCGACGCTACCTCAGCGCTCACCATTACCCAGAGAAGCCGTTCCAAATCCTGGCAAGCGAAGTGCAGCGGGAGGTGGATTGTACCGCCTGCGCGAATTGCTGCCGCCACGCAGCCGTCTCCGTGACCAAGGGGGAGATCGAGATTATCGCTGCATACCTTGGCGCCACGCCGGAAGAAACCGCCCGACTCTATACAGTGCCCGATCCTGACGCACCCGCCCTGCGCACCTTACTGAATTCGGAAGGCTGCGTCTTTCTGGACGGCAACCTGTGCATGATCTATGAAGCCCGCCCCAAGGCTTGCCGAAATTTTCCCCATGTCGCGGCCGGCACCCACTCGCTTGGCGGCCGTCCATCGTCGCATGCCCGCTGGGCAGCGCTGTGTCCGATCATCTACAACGCCCTGGAAGCTTACAAACACATCACCGGCTACCATCCGCATTCGCGTGCAGACGCGGCTGGGACGAGCGAAAACTCTTGCCCGCCCCCCGCCGCTTCAAAACAGGACCTACCCCCGCGAACGTCGACGCCGCAGGACCAGACCGAAGGTCAGCAAAGCGCCTGCTGAGGTTAACAGGAAGGTGGACGGCTCAGGAGTCGCTGTGAAGTTCGCTGCCGTGAATGCCGGCAATGCAGCGAAACCGCCTGGACCGTTGAGGTTGATCAGCCGGCCGAGAATTGCGAGGTCCGCGTTTTCGTCGCTCAGGTCAGTCGAATACACCAGGCGCGGCAAATCGAGACCGGTGTTGAAGTAGATGAAGAAACCGGGGCCCGGATCGGTAATTTGAGCGGCGATCAGGTTGGCGGCGATTCCAGCCGCGAGTGGAGCCCCATTGAGGAGCACCACGGTGTTGATACCAGTGGCTGGTAAATTGGCGGCCAGATCGTTTGCGAACAAGATTTGGTCGACACCGAAAACTCCCCGATCGAAGCTAAAGACGTCCGTCGCGATGTCGAAGTTAATGGCAGTTCCGGGACCGCCCACGATTTGCCTTCCGGAATCGGTCAGGGCGGTTGTGCCAGCAAAAGGGTCACTGTCGAAAGCGACAATAGTGGCGTTTGCGGCCGTACTGAGAGTAAGCAGTCCGAATGCGAGACATATGCTTAAGCGCATAGCCTTTCTTATTTGCTGACCAAGGTTGTAGCTCATTTGGTTTTGTTCTCCGATTCTCTGTGTTATTTCGAGGGTTATAAACGCGAGTGGTTATTAAGTTAAGGCGCACTTCGCCTGTAGAGCAAGCGCACGCGACACGTACCAACAGCGGCACGACTTCGCGTGCGCAGCCCGGACTTTCAGCGACAGCGGTATATGAAGTGCTTACTTCTTGGCCTTTCGGAAGAAGACGTAGTCGGCAGTGTACGGCACGAGTGCTTGATTGCCCACATCGGCAGATGTGAAGCAACCGGCCGTGGGGGCAGATCCCCCGTTGGTGTTCAAGCGTTGGATGAAGGTGGTATTGGCTAGGGCTCTACCGCCCGTTGGCCCCTCTTGCGTACCAACTGCCTCCAGCAAGAGGCAGGCAATCGAGCCAGTATTCGGGCAACTCGCGTCGGAGCCAGCAGGGATCGCGGCAGGGGTCCCGTTCAAAATCGGGACCTGTGCCCACACCTTGCTGCTGTCGAAGGAACTCTGCCACGTCGCGTTGCCGAAGGGTAACGGTCTCGGAACATCGTCGTTAGGGTTTGTATTGGGGCTGAGGAAGTGGGTGATGATCTGGAAGTCGAGTCCGATTGCACTGAAAAGTGTAGCTTCGGGGCGAGCGCCCTTGACGGTCCAGGAAGCGGTAGAAGCGCCTGGGGTTGTGGGCAGGCAAGTATAGCCTTGAGTCCCTTCCGCGCGGCCCACCAGAAATGCGGTGTGTTCCGACGACGGTGTAATGCGGGGATCAGTGGCTGGGGGCGTAACGGGTTGCGTCTGAGCGTGGGCGACGGTGCCGAACACACATCCGAAAGCGAGAGCGGCTACGAACAGCCTTCCTACTCGCGAAGTCATTTTAAGTTGTTGATCAAGGTTATAGTTCATTTTTCTTGTATTCCAGTTCGTTGTATTTTGGGGTTACAGACAGTTGAGGTTGTAAATTTAAAGACACTAGATCGAGGGCCATTCGCCGTATTACTGCATGCGGACCACCTTCGCATGTGTCTTCATTGTCAAAAGCAAAAATGTGTTCTTTCCTATTTCTGATGGTCAGTCTAAGAACGTCAATATCGAATTTCGAGGCGTTGACGTACTTATTACTATGATGCAGAATTCATCAGTAGGACTGTAAATGGTCTGTGAATTAAATGTGAAGGAATGGATCGTTGGGCGAGGGCCAGCCAGTTCACAAGTTGGACGTGCTCTCAGAAGTTTTGAGAGTCGCGCAGGCTTGGCTCCGTCCTCCTTGGATCCAGCTCTACTATGTGGCGTCGTTGGTTGATGGGTAAGCCCAGGCTGGAACCGGGGCTTTCCCCTGAATGTGCCCAGAGCGCGAATTAGTTCTTCGCGCCGAGTGACGCGTTACACTAATTACGCCTGCCGTTGATCCGTACTTGAAATCTCGACTAATCCGGCAAGCAAGCCGTATTCTTTGGTGCGCTGCATGGGTCGAGCAACGCTGTGGAACCTGGTGGTTTGAACCATACAGGACGAGAACCACTTTCCTGGCGAACAAGTATCGGGCTAAGAAAGGTCAACTGTACTTAGCTACTGGCTTGTATCAAAGCCGATTGGACGCAGCGTTTAGCTGCGCCCAGGTGTTCCGATTTCAATTGGGAACTCCCCAGCGAAGCCGGCAGGCTGAACGCAAAACAGGTTCCCCCGCCGGATGGCGATTCCAGCCACATCTCACCGCCATGGTCCATGACGGCTTGACGTGCCTGGGTAAGCCCAAGGCCCCAGCCGTTCGGTTTGCGAGCGGTGACGAACGGTTGGAACAGGCTATGGCGAATTTCTGGCGCGATCCCAGGCCCGGTGTCGAGAACTCTGATCACCACTGAATTCTCCGCAGTAATCGCGGAGATATGGATGCATCCGCCCGTCGGCATGGCCTCAAGTGCGTTCGCCAACAGATTCGCCAGAACGGAGCCAATTCGATTGCGGTCCGGGGTGACGACCAGAGCCGCGGGAACATCGTGCACCAATACGACCGACTGTGTTTTGGCCAGGGGCGCGATCCTGTCCAGGGCGTGGGCAACCAGGGTGCGAAGGTTGGACGGATGCGGTTGACTCTCTCTCGTCCGGCACAGATCGACATAGTCCTGGAGCAGTTCCTGTATCCGAATCGAGGCGTTGTACATATTGCGCGCGAGGCGCCGGACCAGTTCCTCGGAGAATTGCGAATCCTTCAGCATCTCTGCCCCGCCGTGAATTGTTGCGAGCGGGTTGCGTAGGTCGTGAACGACTGACATGGCGAGAGTTCCCAGGGCGACCTCGTTTCGCAGGTCAACACCCGCGTGCGTGGGGGACAGCTTAGTTTTCGCGCAAGGGGCGATACGCGGCTCCTCAACCGTAACCGTACTCATCATCAATCGCAACTCCTCTTCCGGTGGGGTAGGTCGTCTTGGGCCGAGCGACTATCGCGGGTCGGATGCCTCGTCCACCTACGCAGTGTCGTATGTTCCGAAACGTACTTCCATAGCAATCGAGTGACATTGAAGACAAACGTTTGTGACACGGGAAATGCTTTCACACCAGTGGATTACAAGGAACTATGGCTGGACTGCCACTGTGCTATACTCCGCTCGGTAAGCTGGAGGGATCCGCAGCATGCTGGGCGTGGCCGGATGCATGGATTCTCCAGCTAGGGATGTGCTGGATGGTCCCCTTAGCGCTTCTGGGTACAGTGGTCCGATTTGGCGTTTTCGAATTTCACCTTAAATCGGGAGAACTCCTTAAGCAGGGCCGGCGGGTGCGTCTTTCGGGCCAACCGGCCCAGATACTTGCTTGTCTGCTGCGGCATCCCGGCGAACTACTCACTCGTGAGGAGCTCAGGCACACGCTCTGGCCTGTCGATACGCACGTCAACTTCGACCAGAGCCTCAATGCAGCCGTGAAGCGGCTACGTCATGCGTTGGGTGACGCGCCGGAGAAACCCGTCTTTATCGAAACGATGGCGCGTCGCGGTTACCGCTTCATCGCGCCCACCAGCGCTTCGGACCAGTCAGCTCTTCCCTCGATACGGCCGGTCCACACAGTCAATTCCATTGCGGTGTTGCCCTTCGAGAACGCGACGGCCGATCCGGATTCCGACTATCTCATCGACGGTCTCACCGAGGCCATCATCAACGCGCTTTCGCGACTACCTGCTCTTCGCGTGCTGGCCCGGAGCACGGTCTTCCGCTACAGGGGCAAACCGATGGATTGCCGGGCGATCGGACGGAAGTTGAGCGTGGGCGCTGTTCTTTTCGGCAGAGTCTCCCAGCGCGGCGATCAACTGATGATCGGAACAGAACTGGTGGAAGTCCAGACTGGATGGTTGATCTGGGGCCAGCAGTTCAGTCGCAAGCTTTCAGACATTCTCCTGATTGAGGCAGAACTCTCGGCGAAAATCTCCGAGAATCTCCGTTCCGAATTGGCCGGGAAAGCAAACACCTCCGTTACCGCGCGGCCGCAGACGCAAAGCACGGAAGCGTACCAGGATTACCTGAAGGGCAGGTATCAATGGAACAAGATGTCGGCCGAAGGGTTACAGACGAGTGTCGAATACTTCCAGCGTGCGCTGCAGAAGGATCCAGGTTTTGCGCTGGCTCACACCGGACTCTCGGATTCCTACTGCCTGCTGGGCTTCTTCGACCTATTGCCGCCCGCCGAAGCGATGCCTAAGGCCAAAGAGTCCGCCATGAAGGCCCTAGAGATTGACGGCAATCTCGCCGAAGCGCATGCGTCGCTCGCCAGCGTCCTGAAGGTGTATGACCGAGACTGGCTCGCCGCGGAACAGCGGTATCTGCAGGCGCTCCAGTTGAATCCGAACTACGTTCATGGTTATCGCGGGTATGCCGCGCTACTTGCGGCGATCGGGCGCTTCGCGGAGTCGATGCTTCAAATCAGACATGCGCATAACCTGGACCCCCTGTCTGTCGTGGTCAGCATGGAGATGGCGTGGAACTTCTTTATCGCCCGGGAGTACGACAACGCCATCGAACAAGCCCTGAGCGTCACGTACCTCGAGCCGGAGTCTCCGTCCGCGCAATATATCTTGGGTCTGGTCTACGAACAGAAGGGGAGATTCGTGGAGGCACGCGCAGCGCTAGAACGGTCTCTCGCCGGTTCCCAGGGCCATCCGTCTGGACCGGCCAGCCTCGGGCACCTCTTCGGCATTACCGGCTGCAGGGAAGAAGCGCTTCGCATGCTCGATCAACTGAACCAGCTTGCCGCGCGTGGGTATGTGGCGCCATTCTGGCACTCGATTGTCTACGCCGGTCTTGACGATAGGGATGCAGCAATCGAACATTTAGAGCGAAGCTATGCCCAGAGCGATGTGTGGCTAGTTTGGATCAACACGGAACCCCGATTGGACAGCCTGCGGTCCGACCCGCGATTTCAGCAACTGCTTCGGCGTGTGGGCTTCGGCATCCAGTCCGCGGGTGCTTGAGGTTGGCCTCGCTCCGCTCACTCCACAAACGGAAGAGAGATCTGCTTCTTTGAAACAGGCCGTGTGTCCCAAAACCGGAAAACTGGACCCGGGGGGAACTGGGGCCAGGCTCGGCATAACGTACCTTCGGGAAGGGAGGAGGGAGGGAGGTTACGCGATGCCCAGGAAGGGTGCCAGCGAGGAGCGGATTCTGGCGGCGCTGCAGCAGGAGGCGGTTCATCGTTCCTTATTCGAACGAGGCGGCCGATTTCATGGGCTCGGTGGGCCGCCGATGAAGAGAGTACCAGTTCGCGGGACGGTGCCCCGGGCGTTTGCCTGAAATCCGGTATAGAGCAGGCTGATGTACTCCTTACCAGAAGACTTTGTGCCGATGGTGAGAGGACGTGCCAAATTGGAGACGATTCGGAGTAGCCGTACTGGTAGTGTGCCTGATTGGCATTGCAGCGGCGCAGGAAGTCGTGGAACCGCGTGCGGAGCCGCGCAAAGTA
>DASRHX010000568.1:0-4139 GCA_035650295.1 Bryobacteraceae bacterium
CAAGCAGCACCTTGCTGTGGCGACAGGCGCGGGTCCTGGCGGACTTTGGATTGACGATGCCGATAACATCTTTGTCACGGCAACCGACGAGCGTCAGATTCTGAAGGTGACTCCACAGAAGAAGGTTTCCGTGGTGGCTTCTAAATTTGAAGCCGACCCCAAGGTGGCGAAGGGACCTAATGACCTGGTGCTCACCAAGAGTGGGACGATCTACTTCACCGATCCCAACGGCTACGACGGTACGGCGCCGAACGGAACGGTATACGTCACTCGAGGCGGAAAGACTTTGGTCTTCAGCGCCGAGATCACCGGCCCCAACGGAATCGGCCTGAGTCCCGATGAGAAGACGCTGTATGTGTCGCACAATATCAACGCCGACACATCGAAGATTGTGCGCTGGGCACTAAACGAGGATGGCACGCATGGGCCGATCGCCGAAGTGGCAACCGTGAAGCCTTGCATGGCAGATGGCATAGCCGTGGACAAGGAGGGTGCCATGTGGCTCACGTGTTACTCGTTCGGCGCCGCGCACCGGATCAACACCGAAGGCAAAATTCTCTCCACCATCACGACGGAACAAAAAGCGTTGACCAACGTTAAATTCGGACGCGCCGGCGCGGAAACGACGTTGTACTTTACGAGTTCCGACATGGCGCGCGTGACTGGATATATCTATCGCGCCAAGGTGCAAGTGCCGGGATTACGCTAAATTGAGCCCTTGTCATGCCGCGCGTTTTATGCGGGACTGCCAAACACGTGGCAGGCGGTTCCGCACAACATGTTTGTCTTGTCCTCGTCGCCAATCGGCAATTGAATGATCTTCGACATCTCAATGTTGAGATTTTCCGGGAGGTCGGATCCCGCCATCAAGCGATTGCTCGAAATGCGCTGCAGAACTTCCAACACGTGGTGGGGCATCAGACTAGATAGCTCGAGATAGATGTTTGGGAACAGTGATGCCGCGACGATTGCCTCACCCAGGAAGCTACCGCCACCACCGCAATGCGCCAGGATGATTTTCAACTCCGGGTAGCGCTTTGCGGCTAACAAATACATCGACGGTAATGAGAACGGGATGCCCGTGCCCGTATGGACAATGAGCGCCATCCTGTTCTCGATTGCCGTCTCAAACAGGAACGAACTCGATTCGAGCAGCGGATTCAGCGCTTGGTATTGCGGCTGAAACTTAAGAGCACGGAAATCGTAGCGTTCACGGCAGCGGCGGACTTCATCGCGAAATTCCTGCTCTGGTACAAACGGGTTCAAGCATGCAGCGCCAACGAAGCGTCCGGGGTAGTCGCGGATGGCGGCGCCGATCTCGTCATGCTCGCGCCGGTAGTCGTCCACCACGGGAAAAGGAATCGCCACGGAGTGTTTCACGCCGAATTGATCCATCGATTTCACGATGTCCGTGGCGTGGTGCCGGCGGCCACTGTGGCGAGCCGTGCCGATGTGCGTATGCGTGTCGAAAATCGTGAAACTGTCTCTCATGGTATGCAAGTCAGTTTCGCGCGCCCGTTACTTCTCGCACCAGGTTGAAGAAGCCTTTCTTACGTTCGGTATTGATGCCCCAGTTTACGGGAGGGCATTGGTAGCCGTCGGAGTAGTCGCTCGCTCCGGGATCGAAGTAACCCCAGGATGCGTATTCGGAAATGGCGGCCATCATGTTGTTCTCGGGTTTGTCGAAGTCAAAGTGATCGTCTTCATTAAACAGGATCGGCATCGGCCGGTAGCCGTCGACGGCACGCGTCAGGCGCACCATTTCGGCGATGCGCTTGGGGTCCTTTACGCCGTTTCCGTGAATGAGCAGGAAGTCCGAACTCTTCACGACGTTTGGCTGTGGGATGGCGTTGCCGGCGTATGAGGTACCCGTTAGAAGCCGCCTACCATTGCGATTCATGCCTTTCACCGCGTCTATCAATTCGTGGATTCGTGCAGGCTTCAGAATCTCGTGATCGTAGGCGCGGACGTTGGTTTCGTTATTGACCTCGACCAAGACGTTACGGTAGTCGCGGTCCAGGAGCCAGTTCGTGGCATTCTCGACGGCACGGCGTACGGCCGCTTCGTCCCTGACCCTCTGATCCTGGCCGAAATAGAAATAGCCGACGATAGCCACCATTCCCAACTGATCGGCGCGGTTGAGGATCCGCTCCAAACGGTTCATGAAATCCAGTAGCAGCGAACCATCGGAGGCAATTCCCGACGTGTCCCAAGGCTGGTTTTTCGAATAGCCTTCCGGACTGCCTCCCTGCAGGTTGATCGTGAATGCCAACACGCCATGTTTCTTCCATTCAGGCATGGCGGCAATAAATTCGCGCACGTTGCGTTCCGGGTCCCACTTCTTGGTATCCGGATAGGCCCACTTGGACACCGTCTCCGGATTCTTATCGTCGAAGATTCCCTGCACCATGCGTGTGTTCATCAGCAGGCCTTCGACCTTATGCCCTTTGTAAGTACGGCCCCTGTAAGTAGGCCGCCCGTTGATGAAGAACTGGTCGCCGCGAATGGAGACGGAGGTCTTTCGGCCGGCGGCTGCCAATAGTGCAGGAGCCGCGGCGATGGTGAATAGAGAGCGTCGCGTGATCATCAGAATTTGAAACTCAAATGGAATATGTTATAAAACTTGCTGCGGCGGTGGGCAATGGAAGTGGGTATGCTCGTTCGATCATCAATGCAGCCGCGCATTCGGAACCTACAGCGAGGAGGTGCAGACTGAAACGTCTTGCGTTCGCGCTATTTTTTGTTGCTTCCTCGCCCGCCATCGAGGTACGGCAGTATCAGCCGCACGACTTTACACTGAGCGCGCCGGTCTTGGGCAACCCGTTCGATATCGATGTCCACGGCGAGTTCACGGGCCCGAACGGACGGATGCTCCGTATACCCGGATTCTTCGACGGCGGCGGCAAGTGGAAGATCCGCTTCTCGGCTCCTGTACCTGGGGCGTGGAAGATGCGGACCTTCTCGCCGGTTGCCGCGCTCAACGGGCAGACGGAAGACATACAGGCCAGCCCAAACACGCAGGCCAATTCGCACGGCGTACTGCGCGTCGATCCGCAGCATCCCTATCACTTCCTGTTTGAAGATGGCACGCGCTTTTTCCTCATGGGATACGAAGCCGATTGGCTCTGGGGCGCTGATATGCTCGACCCACAGCGAAAGGTCATGCACCGGCTCATCGACCAGATCGCCGCGCGCGGCTTCAACTACGTACTGGTAAATGTTTATGCCCACGACACCCGCTGGTGTCCCGGCAAGGTGAACGAGTTTGACTATGGTCCCTCGCCCGTCTACGCATGGGAAGGTACCAACGAGAAACCCGATCACAGCCGGCTCAACCCACGCTTCTTTCAAATCTACGACGGTATGATGGACGCCCTTCGCGAAAAGGGTATCGTGGCGCACATCATGGTCAAGGTTTACAACAAGCAGGTGAGATGGCCCGCCGCCGGCAGCGCAGATGAAGCCCGCTTCTTCCGCTACGTTACAGCCCGCTATCAGGCCTATCCGAACGTCGTCTGGGATTTCGCCAAAGAATCCTACAACGAGAAAAACAATCAGCTGCAAAAGAATCTGATCGATCAGGTCCGCGCGGCCGACGCCTACCGCCACATGATGGGCGTCCACGACGACGACGCCTATGAGTGGGACTCCACGCTCAATACAAACCTCGATCTTCGCATCGATCAGCAGCACCACGACTGGGAACAGATGATCGCATTCGACCGCGCGCAGCGGGCTCGTCCCATCGTGAACGTCGAGTACAGCTATGAACTCGGCGTTGAACCGTTACTCACCCACACCAACGTCAATCAGGTGGACTGGAAAGAGAACCTGGTTCGTGCGTACCGCATCATGATGGCGGGCGGCTACGTTGCCTACTACTACAACAACACTGCATGGGACATCGTGAAACCTGATCCCGAGCCTCCTGGCTATGCAAGATTTCAGATCATGAAGCAGGTCTTCGAGTCGATGCCGTATTGGCGGATGAACCCGGAACCAAGCCTGGCCGTGGGAGGGACGTGCTTATCGGATCGCTCCTCGACGATGCTCTGCCTTGCCGAGGGGAAGCAGCCTCGTCCGAGGGAGCGTCGCCTTACGCTCAACCTCACAAGCTTTGCCAGCGCGCTCAACACGGA
>DASRHX010000569.1:0-16060 GCA_035650295.1 Bryobacteraceae bacterium
GTACAGAGGATAACCGGCAAAATGCCGCGAATGAGCATGAGCCGATTTTACAGTTAACTACCAGGAGGACCGCTATGTACCGTATCGGAGAGGCGGCATGCGCCGCGGCGCTGTTGTTAGGCGTCGGTTGTTTGCTGGTGGGACAAGCCCCGCCCGCGCCCATGGTCGACCGTGTGGGCTTTCCCAGCGGCTATCAGAGCACGTTTAAGAAAATGCTCACTTTTGATCGCCCGGACAACGGGCAGATCCGCGTGGTCTGGGCCAATGACATCGCCGCGGGTACACCCTTCTGGGAGCGCTACCCGTATGGCTCGGTGCTGTTGTTCGAAGCATGGAATCCCAAGCGTGACGCTGCTGGTGCATTGATTTACGACGAGAATGGGCGCCTGATTCCCGACACGCTGGCGACCGTCTTTGTGAAGCGCAAGGGCGTGGGATTCGGAGAAGCGTACGGACAAAATCGCAACGGCGAGTGGGAGTATGTTTCCTATCGTCCGGATGGGACCGTAGCGACGGCGCCCTCAGCCTCAGCGTCGTGCGCGATCTGCCACCTTCAGGCAGGGCCTCAGAACGATTGGACCTTCCGCCGCGACCGCATGTGGTTCGGCGGCAGCGGTGCGGCTCCGCAAGCCACAATGTCGCACTATAGCTTCCTACCCGGTGACGTCACCGTGAAGAAGGGCGCAGCTGTCACCTGGTACAACGACGACGAGGTGGAGCATCAGATCAACGTGCCTGGCACGGGCAAGAATTCGGACACCATGTCGCGCGGCGCCTCCTGGACGGCAAAATTCGACACAGCGGGCGACTACGAAGTGCGCTGTACGATTCACCCTGGGATGCGGGCGAAACTGAAGGTGGTCGAATAACGTCAGAAGGGGAGAGGCAAGGCATATTCCTCTTCCATTTTGATGCGTCCACTGCTTTTAGCTTTCGTGTTGGCGCCGGCGCTGGCAGGCGCGCCGGTCAGCGGGCGCGTGCGCGACACTGTCACTGGGGAACCGCTGGCTCGTGTAAAGGTTGCGGTCCAGGGCGGTCGCGCCGAAACCGTGACATCATCCGATGGCAGCTTCACCGTGGAGGCACAGTCTGGCTCTACGATCATTGTGTCTACAGTTGGATATCGGCCGGAGCGCGTCGTGATTTCGAACGAAGCGCCGCTCGAAGTGGCCCTCGCCCCCGACGTTCTGCGCCGTAATGAAACGATAGAAGTGCGCGATCGCGCCGACGAGCCCCAACCTGTCGCCTCGCGCACAATGTCGGCGCTCGAGTTTCAGAACACATCTAGCGTGCTGGTGAACGACCCGCTGAGAAGCGTGCAGACCCTGCCCGGAGTAGTGAGCAATGACGATTTCCAGGCGCAATTTTCTTTCCGTGGCGCCGAGTTCCGCCGCATCGGCCTCTTGATGGACGGAATCCTGTTGCACTCGCCGTTCCACACCCAACAGGGCGATCCAACCGCGGCTTCGGCCACGCTGTTCAGCGGCGATGTTCTGGAGAGCATCACGCTGCACGAAGGGCCGCTGCCCGCTCAGTACTCCGATCGCACCGCGGGCATCGTCGCCATGACCACGCGTAGTGGCGCGCGAGATCGTGTTCATGGGCGTGGTTCGGCGTCGATGTCCAACTTCAGCGGCCTGGTCGAGGGGCCAGTCGGGAAGTGGGGCTCGTGGCTGGTGGCAGCCCGCAAGTCGTATCTGCAGTACTTAATCGACCGTCTCTCGGATGACGACACCGTGGCATTCGGGTTCTCTGACCTTGAGTCGCGGCTCGACTTCGATCTCGGCGCGCGGCAACGCCTGAAACTGCTCGTGATACATGGCACATCGGGGTTGAATCGCGAGCGCGCGATTCCTCGTGTCGGCTTGAACGCGGTCATTACCTCCAGCTACGACCTTACTCTCGCCAATCTTGCCCACACGTGGGCAATTACGCCCGTCTGGCTGGCCGAGCATCGCGTGGCCTGGATCGATGAGAAGTGGAAGAACTTCAACCGGGACGCGCTCGGCCTCGGCGAGGAGCATTACGGAGAATGGGTCGCCGGCGGCGATCACTCGCTGCGCAGCGGCGTCTTCGGCCTTCAGGGTGGCTACTCGTTCCGGCGCTTGCGCGGCAATGGTGAAGCCTTTCAACAAAGGACCATACCCCTGCCGCCGCTCGTGATCGAACGTTACCGCGGCACCGGGCTGCGATCCGGCGCCTACGTCATACCTTCGTTGCGATTTTGGGATGGCCGCCTGACACTGCAGGCGGGAACACGCTGGGACCGGCACGACGTGAATATGCGGACTGCGACCAGCCCCACAGCGTCGGCCGCGTTCTCCCCATGGAATCGTCTGCGGCTGTCGGCTGCATGGGGCATGAGTGTACAATACCCCGAACTCCTCCAGTACTTCGGTCTCGGGGGGAGCCGCGATCTACTTCCCGAGAGGGCACAACATTTTCAAGCGCAGGGCGAGGTCGCATTGGGTCACCTGACCAGTGTGCGCTTGTCGCTTTGGCGTCGCTGGGATCGCGATTTATTGTGGCCGCCCGCGGGTCAGGCTTACTCGTTCGGCGGCGGCATCGTGCCATCCCTGCTGACGCCACTATGGCGCAATCAATATCGAATGGCTGCCCGCGGCGCGGACGTGACCCTCATGCGCAAGTCCGCCAACGGGCTCTCCGGTTGGTTGTCCTATGCCTATACGGAGGCGCCCGTTTGCTGCGACGTTTCCGGCGAACTATTTCCCTCCGACTACGAACAGCGTCATACTTTCAATGCGTTTGGCAATTATCGGGCGCGCCCCAGCGTCAATCTCAGCGCGCGATTCACCTACGGCTCCGGCACACCAGTGCGCGGCTACTACCAAGGCACCTACCCCGATCTGTTCCTATCCAGCCGCCGTAACCTCCTTCGGCTACCCGAGTACATTCGCCTTGACGTCCGTGCCAACAAGACATTTCAACGTGATCGCGTGCGATGGACCCTGTTCGCCGAAGCCATAAATGTGACGAATCGTGAGAACGTCCGTCTCGACGACTCCAACATTTTCAACGCACAAACCGGCGCCGCGCGCATCCGGCTTGAGAAGACGTTCCCCATATTGCCGAGCGTCGGATTATCGGTCGAGTTCTAATCCTTCAGGATCTCTCTCGCACAATTGAATCCAGGCGCGCCCATCACTCCCCCACCGGGGTGTGCGCCGGACCCACATAGATAGAGGCCGGGAATCGGCGTCCTGTAGCGTGCGTAACCGGCGACAGGCCGCAAAATGAACATCTGATCGAGCGACATTTCGCCATGGAAGATGTTCCCTCCGGAAATGCCAAAGCGCCTCTCCAGGTCGAGTGGCGTCAAGACCTGACGGTGCTCGATCACGGAATGAATGTTAGGAGCGTACTCGGCGATGAGGTCGATCACGCGGTCGGCGAACGGTTCGCGCAGTTCGTCCCAACTGGCGTCGCGCAGCGTGTATGGCGCGTACTGCAGGAAGATCCCGATGATGTGCTTGCCCGTTGGCGCGAGCGCTGGATCGTATTGCGTGGGGCAGGTCATTTCCAACAGCGGACGCGACGACGGCTGTCCATACTTGGCTTCGTCCCAGGCCCGCTCGACATAGTCGATGCTCGGGCAGATATGCATGGTGGCCCTGTGTTGCGGGCCTGGTGTTCCAGGCAGTGAGGTGAAGTCAGGAAGTCCGGAGCATGCCAAATTGATCTTGCAGGACGTTCCTTCAACACGAAAACGCCGGATTGATTCAAGAAACTCGCGCGGCAGGGCTTGCTCTTCGGTCAAATGGAGAAACGTTACCTTCGGGTCGGCGTTGGAGGCGACAATGGGCGCGTGGAGTTCATCGCCATTGCCGAGAACGGCGCCCTTTACACGTCCGTTTTGAACCAGAATTCGCGATACGGGCGAATTTGTGCGGATCTCGGCCCCCGCCGCTCGCGCCGACGAAGCGATGGCTTCGGAAATCGCTCCCATACCACCACGCACGAATCCCCATACGCCTCTCCGCCCTCCCACGCCACCCATGCAGTGGTGGAGAAGGATATACGCTGTACCCGCCGTGCGAGGTCCACCGTTTGCGCCGATGACGCCGTCGGTTGCCAGTGTCACCTTGATTTCCGGCGATTCAAACCAAGCATCCAGAAAGTCCGAGGCGCTCTGAGTGAACACCTCGACGAGCGACTTCATATCGCCGGGGGACAGCCCGCGCCGCCGCGCGGCGAACCTCAGCCACTCGATATAGTCGCCGATGCCGGATGGAGGAAAGGGCGGGGGCGTTTCTAAGAGAATTCCTTCAGCAAAGCGCGCGAGTTTTTCGATATGCGCTTCGTAAGCAGGAAATCGCTCCGCGTCCTTGCGCGAGAACTTTGCCAGCTCGGCATGTGTGCGCTTCTCGTCTTGCCAAAAGAACAGGTGCCGTCCATCGGGGAATGGGGAGAAAAACGGAGGCTCCTTCGCGTCGACATGGTAGCCGTGCTTCTCCAATTCAAGCTCGCGCACGATGCGCTCCTGCAGCAGGCTGGCAAGGTAAGCAGCCGTGGAAACCCGATAGCCGGGCCAGACCTCTTCGGTCACCGAGCAACCACCCACAAGTTCGCGCCTTTCCAAAACGCACACACGGCGACCAGCACGCGCCAGATATGCAGCCGTGACCAGTCCGTTATGGCCTCCGCCGATGATCAGCGCGTCGTAACGATTCGAGACCGCCATACTCATTCAGGAGCGCCAGCTCGCTCGGCCGGAGCTAACTCGAAAACGACTGCAGCTAGCGGCGGCAAAGTGAAGAGGATGGATGCCGGATGTCCATGCGACCCTTTCGTACCGCTATGAACGCCGCCGAGGTTTCCCATGTTGGAGCCGCCAAATATCTCGGAATCTGTATTCAATACCTCGCGGTAGTAACCGTGCTGGGGAACACCCAAACGGTAGTTCAAACGGGGCACGGGCGTGAAGTTACATACGACGACAAGGAAGTTCTGACGCCCCGCATCCCAACGGAGAAAGGAAATGATGGAATTCTCCACGTCGTGGAGATCCAGCCAATCGAACCCCTCCCAGTTGTAGTCAACCTCCCACAGCGCCGGCCTAGAGCGATAAAAGCGATTCAGTTCGCGATTTAACGATTGCAACTTGCGGTGATAGTCGAACTGCAATAGATCCCATCGCAGGCTCGATTCTTCATTCCACTCCTCATATTGGCCGATTTCGCAGCCCATAAACAACAGCTTCTTGCCCGGGTGAGCGAACATGAAGGCCAGAAAGACCCTCGCGTTGGCAAACCGCTGCCATTCGTCTCCCGGCATCTTGCCGATGAGTGAACCTTTCATGTGGACCACCTCATCGTGAGAGATGGGCAGCACGAAGTTCTCCGTGAAGGCGTACAACATCGAGAATGTAATGTCGTTGTGGTTGAACTTGCGGTACACCGGATCGAGCTTGATGTAGTGGAGCATGTCATGCATCCAGCCCATGTTCCACTTCATAGTGAATCCCAAGCCACCCGCATAGACCGGGTGCGAGACAGCGGGAAAGCTCGTGGATTCCTCGGCGACAGTGAGCGCGCCGGGCACCTTGTGCGCCTGTTCGTTGAAGATGCGCAGGAACTCGATGGCCTCGATGTTCTCTCGCCCCCCATATTTGTTCGGTATCCATTCGCCTTCCTTGCGCGAGTAGTCGAGGTACAGCATGGAGGCCACCGCATCCACGCGCAAACCGTCGATGTGATACTTCTTCAGCCAAAAGATGGCACTCGAAATCAGGAAGCTTCGCACTTCATTGCGGCCGAAGTTGAATATGCGCGTGCCCCAGTCGGGATGCTCTCGCTGACGAACGTCTTCGTGCTCGTATAGGTGCGTGCCGTCAAAAAAGGCAAGGCCATGGGCATCGCGCGGAAAATGCGCTGGCACCCAATCGATGATCACGCCAATCCCCGCTTGGTGGCACCTGTCGACGAAATACATGAGGTCTTCCGGGGGGCCGTGGCGGGAAGTCGGTGCGAAGTAGCCCGTCACCTGATACCCCCACGATCCGCCGAACGGGTGTTCGCAGATGGGCAGAAGCTCGATGTGGGTGTAGCCCATATCGACGACGTAGCTCACCAACTTGTCGGCCAACTCCCGATACGTCAGCATGCGATGGCCTTCAGCTCGCAACCAGGAACCGAGGTGCACCTCATAGGTCGACATAGGTTGACGAAGCCAGTCGGTCTCGCCCCGCCGCCGCATCCAATCGCTATCGCGCCACTGGTAGTGATCGATATCGGCCACCACTGAGCCGGTTTTGGGCGGCACCTCAGCGAACAGCGCACATGGATCGGCCTTCATCTCGCGATGACCCAAGTTGTGCGACCGTACGAAATACTTGTAGACGGCTCCCTTCGTCAGCCCCGGAATGAAGAGCTCCCAAATACCGCCGGTGCGGAGCCGCATCGGGTGCCGGCGCTCGTCCCACCCGTTGAAATCGCCAGTTACCAGCACGCACTCAGCCGTTGGCGCCCAAACGGCAAACCGCACGCCACTGACACCCTCTACCTCTAAAGGGTGTGCGCCCAGCATATTGTGGCACTCATAATGAGTGCCCTCCCCATAGAGATGAAGATCGAACTCCGTAAGCAGCAGCGGAAAGCGATATGGATCGTCTTGCTCGACGACGGTGCCATCGTAATGAGTTAGCCGGAGGTGGTACGCACCTGGATCTTCTCCGCACTCGCACGTATACAGGCCAGCCGCATGCACGCGATTCATCGGTTCCGCGCCGCTGCCCGTAATCAATTCAACCGAAACGGCCTGCGGCAGCAACGCCCTGACTTCCCAAATTCTATTTCCACCATCGGCCGGAATCGCATGCGGACCAAGAAGCCGGAACGCATCTCCGTGGCGGCCGCCGACGAGGGCTTCGATCTCTGCTGGGTGCATGGCAGCTAATATCGTAGCAATGGCCTCATCGAGCGTTGCCTCGTTTATTCAACATCTGCCTAAGGCCGAACTCCACGTGCACCTGGAAGGAACGCTCGATGCCGCCGTGCTCGCCGAGTTCGATCCCAGCATCACCGCTGCCGAGGTGGAGCATCGCTACTATCTCGAGGACTTCGACGAATTCATCAACGCATTCAAATGGGCGGTCGGCCGGCTTGCCTCTCCTGACCACTATGCCCTCGCCGCCCGCCGCTATTTCGAGAAGCTCGCCGCGCAAAATGTCCGTTATGTTGAGATGACTCTCGCTGCCGGCGTCGTGCTCTGGAAAAAGCTCGACTTCGCCGCCGTCTATGATGCCATTGCCCGCGAATGCGCCCGCGCCCCTCTCGATGCGTGGCTCGTCCTCGATGCCGTCCGTCACTTTGGCGTCGAGCATGTCGAGGAGGTCGCGCGTCTGGCGGTGGAGCGTGCCGGTGATCGTGTCGTCGCATTCGGCATCGGAGGTGACGAGCGCCTCGCCCCTCCCGAAATGTTTGCCGCGACCTTCGAATTCGTCCGCGAACATGGACTCGCCATCGTTCCTCACGCCGGGGAAACGGCTGGTCCGGCCAGCGTGCGCGCCTGCATGGAGATGGGCGCCCGCCGCATCGGCCACGGAATTCACGCCATTACCGACGCCGCGCTTCTTGCCGAACTCGTACAACGCGACATCGCCCTCGAAGTTTGCATTTCAAGCAATGTCGCCACCGGCGCAGTCGACTCGCTCGCTAACCACCCTATCCGCCGCCTCTTCGAGGCAGGCGTCCCAATCGTGTTGAACACCGACGATCCCGCACTGTTCGGAACCTATCTCAATGCGGAATACGCTCTCGCCGCCAGCCAGTTCGGCTTCACCCCCGCCGAGTTGGAGCTACTGGCGAAGAACAGCCTGCGCTATGCAATCCGCCCTACTGCACGGTAATCGTTAACTTCTCTGTATCGACCACGCCTTGGGCACTTTTCGCGGTCAGCGTCAATGTCGTCGTTGTGTCAAAGGCCGCCGAGAAGCAGGTGCGTTCGCTCGGATCTAAGTCGCGCAGTTTTGGGGATAGGACTACTGAGATTGCATCCTTCACGCCGTAGCATATGGTGACCGGACGCCCCTTGGCCGCAGTCGTGGAACTCGCCATGAGGAACTGAATGAGCGTCGAGGGTGTGGCCGCTTCCACGGAGTGCCGCGCGTTGGCGTCGGCGGTTATGGTGAAAGATGCCTCTGCTTTGCCGTCAGGCCCTTCGGCGGTCAGCGTATAGAGAGTGGTCTTCTCTGGCTTGGCCTCGATGCATCTGTTGTGCGACGGTGTGATGTCCTCAATGAATGGGTCGATGCGAACTGTGTCGGCATACTCCACCCCATAACAAATCGTCACCGCGCCGCCCGGCCGAACCACTCCCTCACTGGCATAGAACTGCAGAACTTTAGGCGGATTCTTCTGGGGAATTCCAGCCTTCTCGGGCACACTCCTGTTGCAGGCGATCGTAAGAAGCGCATATATAAACGCCAGCACTACGACAAAACGCGGATTCATAGATTGGAACAGCTTATCGCGAGTAGGGGGGAAGTTTCACCTTCGCAAGGTAAATACTGGTTCGCGATTCATGCGAGGAGTAGTAACTCACCCACAGTAAGTCGTCGTGGAATACGAGGCCGGGATAACTGGAATCACCGTTCGATGGCAGGCTGATAAATTCCGTCAGGCTTGGCTCGTCCGGATTCAGCCAGCCGAGCGCGGTCCGCTGCGATCCATCGTATAAGCGGCCGGCGAAAACGATTCTGCCATCGGAGAGCCGCAAAAGGTTCGGCCCTCCCACGCGCACGCCCAGATCCTTCCACTCCCATCCGCGATACGGCGGGCGCGAAAATCCAAGATGCGCCGTTTTGGTTCCCTCTTCTCGCCGCACAATGCAAAGGGCGCTGCCGGTACGGTCGAACAGCATCGCTGTTTCATTAGGACGGCCATCGTTGGCCACCATATCACCCAAGGGCGTGAAGCGACGGCCATCCGTGGACATGTACGCGCGCAACACAGATTCGCCCGCGGTTGCGTATCCCATTGCGTAGGCCTTGCCTTGAAACCAATGCACTCGCCACAACCAGAAATCAGAATCGCCAATCTGGGTTGCGGCGGTCCATTCGCGGCCGTCGGAGGAAAACCAGGCGAAGGTCTTGTGACGCGCGTCGGAAGGGGGATGCATGGCGCCGGCAGCTGTCAACATCAACGCTCCGCCCGCGTTCCGGGTGAACTTTGGGTCGCGAAGATCGGCCACCGGATGCTCGATCACCGACCAGGGCCGCCAAACCGTACCGTCGTCGGAGTGAAGGATCCGAATGTGGCCATCGGGCGAAACATGTTTCAATCCTTCGCGAAAACAGCACAGCCACTGGCCGTTGTGCTGAATCAAGTCAGTGAAGGCGCAATGGGGCGCTCGGTCCCAGATTCGTTCACAACTGACGAGTTCTGCCTTGGGAGCTTCTTTCGGCTCCGCAGCGACAACAACAGGAAGTGTCAGTCCTGTGGTGAGAAATCTTCGGCGGCTCGTCATTGCCATCACGGCCTTCTCGTCGGCACTCGCTCTTCCAGAAGCAATCGCATCTGCTCCTCCAACTGCTCCAGGCGATTTCGCAATTCAGCCCGTTCTTGCGCTTCCGGGTCGGGCAGTTGCGCATGCTCAAGCATGTCGGATTCGGTGCATCCACTTCGCCTCACCACGCGTCCCGGGACGCCAACCACCGTTGAATGCGAGGGTACGTCATGGATTACGACTGAACCGGCGCCAACTTTGGAGTTATCGCCTACCGTGATGTTGCCAAGCACCTTTGCTCCAGTGCCCACCACCACATGGTTGCCGAGAGTCGGGTGGCGCTTGCCGCGGTCTTTACCCGTTCCGCCTAGTGTTACGCCCTGGTACAACAGGCAATCGTCACCGATGATCGTGGTTTCGCCGATCACGACGCCCATGCCGTGATCGATAAAGAACCGGCGGCCGATTTCCGCCCCGGGGTGAATCTCAATTCCGGTGAAGGTACGGGAAATCTGCGAAATTACCCGCGGAATTAGGGGAAGCCCCGCACGGTATAGCCAGTGTGAGAAGCGATGCAGCAGAATCGCGTGAAAGCCCGGATAACAAAGTACGATTTCCAGACGGCTATTGGCAGCGGGATCTTCGCGGAAGATCGTATCGAACTGCTCGCGAATGCTGGATAACATGCCTGTGCCCATTATCGCCGAAGCCTCTGCAGGAAATTGGATGCCTCTTCCGGCAAAGCGGATTCACCTTTCAGCGGGACATCCCCATAGGCGGTACGGAACGAACGAGCCAAGATCGGGTTTCCATCTGACTTCCGCTCTCCTTTACAGTAGAGAGCTTATGCGATATCGCGAATTTGGACGCACGGGTTGGAAAGTTTCCGAGATCAGCTTCGGCGCCTGGGCTATTGGCGGTTCGTGGGGCGAGGTCGACGATTCGGCATCAATGGAGGCACTCCACGCGGCGATAGATAGTGGGGTGAACTTCATCGACACGGCCGACGTTTACGGTATGGGCCGCAGCGAGACTCTCGTAGCCCGGCTCAAACGGGAACGGCAAGAGGAAATCATTGTCGCCACCAAGGCCGGGCGAAAGCTCTCGCCCCACACCGCCGGCGGCTACAACAAGGCGAACCTGACCGCTTTCGTCGAAAACAGCCTCCGCAACCTCGATATGGAAACGCTCGACCTCGTTCAGCTCCATTGCCCTCCCACGGAGGTTTACTACCGCCCCGAGGTTTTTGGCGCGCTCGACGGCTTGATGGCCGCGGGCAAAATCCGCCACTATGGCGTCAGCGTTCAAAAGGTCGAAGAGGCGTTGAAGGCAATCGAGTATCCCAACGTGCAAAGCGTGCAGATCATTTTCAACTGTTTCCGCCATCGTCCGTCGGAACTGTTCTTTGAGCAGGCCAAAAAACGCAAGGTCGGCATCTTGGCGCGCGTCCCGCTGGCGAGCGGCATGTTGACCGGCAAACTGCGCCCCGATTCCTCGTTCGAAGAGAGTGATCACCGCAATTTCAACCGCCATGGCGAGAAGTTCGATGTCGGCGAGACGTTCTCCGGCGTCGGCTACGACGAAGCCCTGGCCGCTGTCGAGCAACTACGGGCGATTGTCCCGGCAGGCATGTCGATGACGCAATTTGCCCTTCGCTGGATACTTTCCTTCGACGCCGTCTCCTGCGCCATCCCGGGTGGCAAACGAGCCCAACAAGTGAGAGAAAATTGTGCGGCGTCCGATATGCCCGAGTTAAGCGCTGAAACTATGCGGCATGTGGCACGAATATATGCGGAACGGATCCATGCGGGCGTGCACCACCGTTGGTAGGGCCGGTGTTATTATGAAGCAGCGATGCCGGAAGAATACCTTCCAATTTTCGTCTTCATGGTCGTCGCACTGCTATTTCCGTTGGTGACCATTCTTGCTGCCAAGCTTGTCAGACCGTCTTCTCCATTGGCAACCAAACTGGAAGCATATGAGTGCGGCATCAAAGCACTCAGTTCTTCGCGCGGCCGCTATACAGTGCGGTTCTACATCGTCGCCATCCTCTTCGTGATCTTCGACGTCGAAACCATCTTCTTGTTCCCTTGGGCTGTTCGTTACCGGCAACTCGGTTGGTTCGGTGTAGTCGAAGTGGGGGTGTTCCTGGTCATTCTAGTTGTAGGTTACGTTTGGGCGTACAAGAAGGGCGCCCTTGAGTGGGTGTAGATGACGCCTGCTGCAAGTAGCCTCATTTCCGCTAACTCAAGAGGTAGTCGTGAAGCCCAGACAGAATCTTTTACTTAGTGTGTGCCTGCTGCTCGGAACGTCGAGCGCTTTAATGGCCGTTCCCAGAATGCAGTTGTCATCCTCGACGATTGGCCCCGTTTCGATAGCCATGAGCGCCTCGGGCCCCGCCCAAGAAGTGGAGGTATTCAACACGGGCGACGGCTCGCTTAGTCTCACCGTAAACTCGGTGGTCAGTTGGGCCACACCGTCGCTGCTGGCTCCGCGGGCTTGTACCGGCCGTCCCGGCCAATGCATCCCGATCCGCGTAGCACTCAGTACGGCATCCCTGACGGCTGGACGCCATTCGGCAACAGTACAGGTAGCTTCGCCCGGCGCCCTAGACGGCGTGCAGCAGATTCTCGTGATTGTCCAAATGGGGGGCGGTGTGCCCGATGCAGTCAATTTCTTTGTTGCACCCGACGGTAGCACTGAAACGCGGGAGATCGTCACCCTGGGCAGGGCCGCCACGCAAGTCACAACGCAGTCTGGCGGCAAGTGGCTCAGTATCGCCGTGCAAGGTGGGAGCTTCAATTTCGCAATTCCCTATCGAGTGAAAGCCGAGCATTTGGCCGGGATGGCCGAGGGCACCTATACCGGCAACGTGCAATTCAGCGGTGAAGCATTGCTTCCGGCGGAGAGGAAGACCATGGGCGTCACGCTCCGTGTGACGTCGCAGCCTGTTGCCCGGCCCTCCAGCACGTCCTTTCGTTTTCGTACTCCGCAAAACACTCCCAAGCAACTGAAGCGGGTAGTCATTAATAACGCCAGCAGCGGCACGTTGACGCTCGGCGCGATCACCGCCGCCACGACGAGCGGTGGGAACTGGCTTGCAGCCACCCAATTGCCCGGCTACAACGTCGTCGACATCACCGCGGATCCGACCGGGATGCAACAGGGCGTCTACGACGGAACCGTGACCATCGCTTCTAATGGCGTCAATGGAAGCCTCGTGATTCCAGTCGAGATCGAAGTGTTTACGCAAGGCGCGCCCGTCGTCTTTCCCAATTCTGTCCTGAACAACGCGACTTTCGATCCGGGCGATTTCGTGGCGCGTGGCGGTATCGTCGCCGTGAAGGGTGAACAACTCCACTTTGGTGAACCGATCGAAAATTCCAGTCTTACCTGGCCCACCAAGCTCGGCGAGACTCAGGTGTTCGTCAACAACCAACCGGTGCCGCTCTACTATGTGAGCTACAACCAGGTGAACTTCCTCATTCCCTACGAGACTTCACCCGGCGAAGTCACGGTGCGCGTCGAGCGGAATGGACAGCCCAGTGCTAACACCACAGTGCGTGTTGCAAACCGCAAGCCGAGGTTCCTCCAATTCTTTGACAGCGGGAACGAAGCTTACTATGCCCTCGCGCAAAACGCTTCCCGAAATAACTCGTTTCCGGTGCCTGCCCGTTACGGGATTCCTAATAGCGAACCTGCGCGTCCCGGCGACACGCTGGTGATTTACGCGCTGGGCCTCGGAGAAACGAATCCGCCTGTGCCTGGTGGTGCCGCCGCGCCTTCTTCGCCCCTTGCGGAAGCCACTGGGAACTGGCGAGTCGTATTCGGCACCGGCGTGTTTGTTTCCGGAATCACTGTCATTCCCAGCTATGTAGGCCTTGTCCCCGGCTACGTCGGCCTCTACCAGATCAATGTTCAGGTCCCAGCCGATTCACCCAAGGGCGATCGGGTGGCCTTCTACCTGCAAGAGGATGGCGGCGGCACGCAGCAGGTTCTCGTCGCCGTTCAATAGCGGCTTATCCTTATTCACGTAGCTATGACGCGGCGGCTCTATTATGACGACAGTTACCTGCGCAGTTTCCAGGCTCGGGTAGACTCCGTTGAGGAACGCCGCGTTTTTCTTGATGCCACCGCATTCTACCCCACCTCCGGCGGGCAGCCCTTCGACACCGGTACAATCAACGGCATTCCTGTCGTTGAGGTCACCGATCTGGAGGACGGTCGAATCGCTCATACCCTTGAGGCCGATCTCGCTCCCGGACCAGCCGCATGCGCAATCGATTGGCCACGCCGATTCGATCACATGCAACAGCACACTGGCCAGCACATTTTGTCGGCCGTATTTGTCGAGCGTTTCGGCCTCCCCACATTGAGCTTCCATCTTGGGCGCGATGTGTCGACCATCGAGCTCGCCACACCCTCCCTGACTGCCGATCAAATCGCCGCCGCCGAGCGTGCGGCTAACCAGGTCGTCTTTGAGGCGCGCGCCGTAACTGTTACCTACCACGATCCAGAGGAAGACATCGGACTTCGCAAGGCCAGCGAGCGCACCGGCACGCTTCGAGTCGTCACCATCGCCGATCTGGACCGCAGCGCCTGCGGCGGTACCCACGTGCACAGCACTGCTGAAGTTGGGGCTATCCTCCTGCGCAAACTCGACAAGGTTCGTGGCAATGTCCGAATCGAGTTTGTGTGTGGGAGCCGTGCGGTCATCCGCGCCCGCTTGGACTTCGACACACTCTCCCGCGTGGCGCGTGTGTTTTCCTCTCCTCTCGACGACGTAGACTCGCTTGTCACCGCTCAATCGCAACGCCTCGCCGCTGCAGACAAGGAACTGCGCCGGTTGTCGGCTGAAGCCGCCCAACGCGAAGGCCGCGAGCGGTTCGCTCAAGTCGCTCCCAATGGGCGCGGCTGGACTGTCGAATTTCGTCGCACCAACGGCCCTATGACCGAAGAGAGCCGTCTGCGTGCCACTGCCTTTGTGGAATCTGGTTCAGGCGTCTGGATAGAGTTGTTTAGTTCGCCGACCAGCGTTCTCATTGCGGTATCGCCATCCACTGGCGTGCACGCGGGCAATCTGCTGAAGCCACTACTCGCGGCGGCGGCCGGACGGGGTGGGGGCAGCGCGGCTCTCGCCCAGGGAAGTCTCCCCACGCTCGAAACGCTCGATCAAATAGAAGCGGAGCTTCGAAAACTAGTCTCCTAGCGCGCCGACCCACGCTGGCTTCGTCGTCGGTTGTGGACTACCGCCCTCAGGCTCCTCCGAGACCGCAAGTGCCGCGGCGCCGGCGATGGGTGCGTTACTCTCTGTGATCAGCAACACCCGGCCGTCGCCTAACGGGCGAAAAACACCCGCGCTGATTGGATTTCCCTGTTTCGGGACCACCCAAAGCTGCAACGTGCGCCCAGCGGGCGGCACAGCAATCCCGCTTCCAGTGAGAATCAGGCCCTCGGGTTGGCTCCAGTAGGCGCGCATTTGCGGAGCTTCGGGAGTTCCAGTCGCCAGCCGGATGGTCCGCGAATCCCGCGCCATTAGCACTGCCAGAACTTTGCGCTGCACACGAATCTCATCGCGCAGCCGCGTTAGTTCCTCCTGGGCTCGCTGGGAGGCCAGGTGCAGTTCGCTCCGATCCGAGGTCAGCAACAGCACACCCACTAGCAGGGCCGCCGCCACGGCCCAGCCGCTCCATGACAAGATACTTGTTGGCTTAGGCGGCGCAGGACTCTCCTGGCGAATCCGATTTAGTAACTGAGATCTCAATAGCGCGGGTGGCTTCATCGGTTCAGCCGCCAGCGCGAGTTGCGCCACAAGGTCGTGTGCTGCCGCCATTGCTTCGCGCGCTTGCGCGTCACGCGATGCGATCAGCCGGTCGATCTCTTCTCGCTCGGCCGGATCCAGCGCGTTCAGCAGGTACAGTTCGCATTGGCCGCGTAGAGCATCAAAGTCCATCACTGCACCTCCTTCCCCACGCTTAAGAGCTGCCGCAGTTTCGTCATCCCCAGGCGGATACGCGTCTTCACCGTACCTAGCGGTTGTCCCAATGCATCGGCCAATTCCGTATGGGAAAGCCCCCCGAAAAAGGAGAGCTCAATTGCCTGCTTCTGCTCCGGTGCCAGTGTGTCCAGCGCCGTCCGCATCATCCTGCGCTGCTGCTCCAATGCGGCGATATCGTCAGGTTGATCTCCCGCTGCCCGCAGCGGACTCAAATCATCGAGCACTGTCTCCTGGCCCGCCCGCCTCTGCCGGCTGCGGAACCGGTCCAGTGCACGGCTCCGCGCCAGCATCAGGATCCAGCCCGCCACCGCCCCTCTATCCGGCGTGTAGTCGCCTGCGCTCCGCCAGATTTGCGTATATACGTCCAGCGTGACTTCCTCCGAATCAGCCTGATTCATTAGAATTCTATGAATAGTGCCAAAGACAAGAGGTGACGTTTCGTCGTAAAGAGCTGCCAGGGCGGCTTGGTCCCCACGCGCTGCCGCCGCCAGGTAGCCCGCCCAACGGGTTTCGGAGGAATCCTTGCCCGGCGGAGGACCTACCGCGCGGCCGCCCGAACTCAGCATCATCAGCATCATGGAGGATACGAGTCCATTG
>DASRHX010000570.1:0-3216 GCA_035650295.1 Bryobacteraceae bacterium
GGTCGCGCCAGGCATCCGCAGAACCACGCCATCATCGCCAATTCGTAATTGAAGACGTGCGAGCGCGTCTCGCACAGCACCTCTTGCCCGTGCTCGGTGTTCACCTTCAGTGCGATCGTGTTCCCCATCGTGCCGGTCGGCACGAACAGGGCCGCCTCTTTGCCGAATACCTGCGCCGCGCGCTCCTCCAACCGGTTGACCGTCGGGTCTTCCTGATAAACGTCGTCGCCGAGCTCCGCCTCTGTCATCGCGCGCTTCATCGCCGCCGTCGGCTTGGTCACCGTATCGCTTCGTAGATCGATCATCCCGGTAGAAACTCCTGAAAGATTTCATTGGACACCAGCACCCCCCGCGGCGTCAGCTTCACGCGCCGCCCCACGCGCTCGATCAAACCATCTTCGCCGAGCTGCCGGAACAACTCTCCAAACCGCTCTTCATCGGCCTGCCCCAGTTCCACACCCGCGCTCAACCGTAACCCCACGAAGAACCGCTCGCTGGCCGGATCGGCCGCCGTCTCCCCCGCCCGCGCCGAGCCGCCACTCTCGATCGCTTGCACATACTGCTCGGCACGCTCCACATTCTGCCAGCGCACGCCGCCCGAGCACGAATGTGCATCGGCGCCGAATCCCGCGTATGGTTCGAGCAGCCAGTATTTCAAGTTGTGCCGCGACTCCGTGCCCGGCCGCGCGAAGTTCGAAATCTCATAGCGCTCGATGCCGCGTTCATGCAGCCGCTCGACGGCCCTCTCGTACAACTCCACTTGCAGGTCGTCGCACGGCACATCGCCCGCCCCATAGCGTGTCCCGTTGTTCAGAATCTCCAGCCCCAGCCGCGAATCCTCATCCACCTCCAACATGTAGACGCTCACGTGATGCGCGTCGAGCCGCTCGATCCAGTCAAGCGACTGCTTCCACGATTCCCGCGTTTGCCCCGGCAGCCCGCAAATCAAATCGAGATTGATATCTTCGATCCCCGCCTGCCGCAGCGTATCCACATCCTGCTCGACCATCTCCGGCGTGTGCCGCCGCCCCGTGCGCCGCAGCTCGGCTTCCACGAAACTCTGTGTTCCCAGGCTCGCCCGCGTAATTCCCAACCTGCGCCACACTCGCGCTTTCTCTGCCGTGATTTCGCCCGGCGCCGCCTCCAACGTCGCTTCGCGCCAAGGCCGCCCCGGCACGGCATTCAGCACCTGTTCGAGCGCCCCCTCATCCATTCGCGAAGGAGATCCGCCGCCCAGGTACACGGTCTCCGGCGCCCATGGCCACTCGAACTTGGCCAACTCATCGCGAAGTGCGTTTACGTACCTTGGCTCCCACTCTCGCGGAATCACACCGCTCGCGAAATTGCAGTACGTGCATTTCTGTCCGCAAAATGGCCACGACAGATAGACGCCCGCCACGGCCTACAACTCGACCGCTTCGCCCAACTGCAAGGTAATCACCTCGCCCATCAGGTTTTTCAGTGTTTGCCCGTTGTGAGCCAGCACGAATGCCTTCTGCTCCTCATTCCAGTCGAGCTTGAAACTCTTCGTCAGCGCCGACACCCAGATCTGCCGCACCGGTGCATTAGGGCTCACCACGAACTTCGCCGGCGGCTCTTCGAACTCCACCGTCAGCGCGCCACTATTCAAATCGGCCTCGAACTCGTGTTCCTCGCTCGCACGCGTGAGCGCGCGAAACAGATCGTTGAGTGCCGCGTCCGACTCCACACGGAACTGATTCTCATCCATCATCTTTTTTGGAAGGCCTTTTACAAGGTAGCATTCCCCGCGATGCAATCCGCTGCATCTTCCGGCCTTCCGCGAGCATCTGCTACCCTACGACTATCCCCATGAAAGCTGGTTGTCTGCGCTATACCTCTCTCCCCGGAACCAGCAAGCTTTATTCGGATTTTCTCTATCATTTTGATCGCGTTCGGCCCTTCTACCATCGTCATCATCTCGACATGGAAGCCCGCCGCGAAGCCGCCCGCGAGATCAACTATCCTCCCGAGCTGCGCCAC
Source organism: Bryobacteraceae bacterium (assembly GCA_035650295.1). Lineage (GTDB taxonomy): Bacteria > Acidobacteriota > Terriglobia > Bryobacterales > Bryobacteraceae > JAFLBB01. Next base: position 2,002 of record DASRHX010000570.1, read on the forward strand.
TCGATGGTGGCCGCACTGCGCAAGTACAATGGCGATTCGCCCAATCTTCACCTACTGGCGCAACCCGGAACTGTAGCCGTCGTCACCGGCCAGCAAGTCGGCCTCTTCAGCGGACCCAGCTACACCATCCACAAGGCTCTCACCGCCGCGCGCATGGCCGCTGAGCTGAATGCCCAGGGCATCCCCGCCGTTCCCGTCTTTTGGCTGGCCACGGAGGATCACGACTTCGCGGAAGTGAATCACGTCTGGTCGAGCGACACCGGCCACCAGCCTCTCCGCTTCGAAGTGGCAGCCGTGAACGGAAAGCCCCGTCCTGTCGGCGGCATCGCTCCCCCTTCCTATCCCACGGCGCAGTTCCGCGAATCGCTGGCTCAGTTTCCGTATGGCGCCGAAGTCGCGGCCTTGGTTGAGGAAGCCTATCAACCCGGCCACACCCTGGGCCAAGCGTTTGCGCACCTTCTGCGCCGGCTCCTTCCGCACGCTGGGCTCATCCTCATGGATCCGCTTCAGCCGGAGATCCGCGCGCTCGCCGCTCCTTTCTTGCGGGAAGCCGTGCACGCCGCGCCGGAGCTGACGCACGCTCTCGCCGAACGCAACAAGTCGCTAGCCGATTCGGGCTATCACGCGCAGGTGCACGTCGAGGACAAGACCTCGCTCTTCTTCCTCCTTGAAAACGGCGAGCGCCAGACCCTCCGCCGCGAGCCGTCGCACTATGCCGCTGCCGCCGGCCGCAAGCTCACGCCCGCCGAACTCCAAAGCCGTGCCCCGGAGCTATCGCCCAATGCTCTTCTGCGGCCCGTGATGCAGGACTATCTTTTGCCCACGGTCGCTTACGTCGGCGGTCCCGCCGAGTTAGCCTATCTTGCGCAAAGCGAGGTCATCTACCGCAAACTTCTCGGACGCTTCCCACTCGTCATTCCCCGCGCCGGCTTTACACTGCTCGATGCCCGCGCATCCAAACTCCTGGAGCGGTACTCGCTCCACTTACCCGACTTTTTCGATGGCGCGTCCGCCCTGCGTGAACGGATCGCGCGGCAACTTGTGCCCCCCCAATTGAACGAACGCTTGGCCCGCACGCGCGGCGAGATGACGGCGGCCATGGCGGAGCTCGACTCCGAACTTCTCGCTCTCGACCGCTCCCTCGAATCCGCGTTCCAAAAGAGTCGCGCCAAGATCTTTCATCAACTTGGAAAAATCGAAGCCAAGGCCGCGCGC
>DASRHX010000571.1:0-5913 GCA_035650295.1 Bryobacteraceae bacterium
CCTACGGAACCCGAAGCCTGTCTTTCAATGGTTGCAGCGGAATGGTAACCCGATACAGCGCTTGGCCATTCGATGCGACAAGGTCGAAACGTCCACCTATGCTCGGAGGCCCAGATTGGCCACCAAGAAATGTCGACGAACGTTCAAGCACACGGCCTCCGCCATTCCAGCTGCTCCACGTTCCAGAGTCGAGTCGCGCCGGCGGAGTGACGCGGAATTGGAGATCGACATTGAGATTACGCGTGCCCTCACCGTACACGGCCCGCACGTCGAGACGATCCCCATTCCGAGTTCCTCTCAGTGATGTCAGAGTGAACCGAGAGACGTCCTCGCCTGGTATGAGGTTCTCGACCGGTCTTTGCGGATGTCGGTTGCATACGGTGAACATCATGCCCGCTGCAACGAGAACGGACAATCGCGATTGCATCCCCTCAGTCTAATTTGGTGAAGTCGCCCTGGCGAACTGTGACGCTGAGCTGACCAGACGGGCCCTCTGGGAATTTCGGTTCCTCGAATACAACCCCTTGCGAAGGGGCAACACCCCACCGGCTCAGTTAATGTCCGCACGGACACCCGTGCAGATATCAACTGCTACTGACTTTGAGCGGCGACGTAAGCCGAAGTTCGAGTTCGGCAAGGGCCGTGATGGGTGTCCAAAGGGCTCGCGCGGGCTCTCACGCCACGCGATAAGAGTAAAGGCGCGCGTTACGCAGATGAAATCGCAAGCGCACCGGTCGCCCTCGAAGACTCGCCAATTTCGCCGCCTTCCATCGCAACGGCTGATCGACGCCATCGCCTTTCACAGGCATCGATTCCGGTTCGGAGAAGCCCGTGATCGCGACGCGTTTCTCATCGAGCAATTCCGCGGTGACCTCGCCGAAGTCAGCTTTCGCGTTGATGCGCAAGTCTGAATTGACGAACTCAAACGGCCGCGTGGTGAGCAAGCCGCCGTCGAAGCCCGCCGCTATTGAGGCAAAGCCATCGAGCCGCAAAGTCGCCAAACAAATCCCACCGCCCTCCAGCGCCGAATCGTTGCCCTTGTAGGGCTGGTGCCGGTTGGCCAAGGCCCGGTAGTAGAGGTACAGCCGATCCCCCACACGAATGGGAGGCGCACCAGTGAGCATTACCGTGAAGCGGTCAGGGTCGCCAATCTCACCGGAACCGACCAGCGGTCCGCCGGTGCGCGGGCGCTGCCAGCGTTCGCCGTCACGGCTGGTAAGCAAATGCAGCGTAAGCCGCGGGTCGTTCAAATCGCGCTGGAAATACGTGAGGAAGCCGAGATACCGGTCGCCGTAGACAAATCCCACGTGGTTGTAAATCGTGTTGCCCAGTTCTCCATCTTCGGCCATCAGGCAATCGCGGGGCGGCGTCCAATTGACGAAATCGGTGCTGACGCTCATGGCGCGATTCGGAATGCGGCGTAGGTAGGCAACGTATCGCTTTCGCAGAGTGTCGATCATCAGCGCGTGCGCGTCGCCCACGGGGCCGAGGTCTTGGGTTCCCGGTCGGGGGTGATAGCGAAAGACCGGGGCGGCGGTATGCGTCCAATCGATTCCATCCGGCGAAGTCATCGTGAAAATGCCGCTCTGCGGGCCATCCCAGTCATAGCTGGACCATCCGAGAGCCTTATACCGCCGTTGCGGGGCGGCATCGAGCGGATCTTGGACGACAGATTCCCAGTGCGCCATGCCGTTGCGATAGTCGTCGCCTATCACGACATTGTTGGCGCGCGTGCCGCCCGCCTCGTATAGCCCGAACTTTGGACGTTCCCACACGATCCCATCCTGCGAGGTCGCGTAGCAGAGCACAGAGTTCGAGCGGCAGTTGGGACCGGCACAACCGGCGATGTCGCGCCCTGATGTCCCACCATACTAGGCTTTGAAAATCCGCTCCTCGGCATCGAAAATCACCGAACCCCACGTCCCGCGGGATTGCTCCCAAGGATGGATCCGACGAAGGACAGGATTAGCCCGGTGCTTTTCCGCCGCATGAAAAGTGCGAATCACGTTCTCGATGGACTCTACGCGATCGTAATCGACAAACAGTTGCGGAGAGCCGTCGAGGATTGGATATCCACTTCCAGCGGCGGCAATGGCGCGCCCATAAGGCACGACTTTCAGAACCTCACGGCGGGTAAACATTTTGGAACCCTGTTACTGGTGCGCCGAAAGAGAAGTCATCATAATACCGAAAATCACACAATGTATTATTACCGCATGACCACGAGGCGAGTGGCGTTTTCGTTGCTAGCGTTGGCGATGGGTGCGACGGCGCAAACCGGTCGTGCGGACCGTCCCTTTTGGCGAACGGTCATGATGGGCACTCGCGGGGCAGTGGCGGCGGAACATCCGCTGGAAGCCCGCGCCGCGATGCGCGTTTTGGAGAGTGGCGGCAACGCTTTCGATGCGGCCGTGGCGCTCTTCTACACGACCGGCGTTGTCGAACAGCATCAGTCTGGCATAGGAGGAGATGCCTTCCTGCTTGCCTACTATGCCCGGGAAAAACGGGTCGTTTTCATCAATGGCACCGGACCGGCTCCGGCCTTGGCGACAGTGGAACGCTACCGCAAAGAAGGCGGAATTCCGGAAGCAGGCATCCTCTCGAGCACGGTTCCAGGGGCCGTCGGCGGCTTCGACCTCGCACTAAAGAAGTACGGCACACGCAAGTACCCGGAACTCCTGGCCGATGCCATTCGGGCGGCCAAGGAAGGGCATCCCCTCACCCATTGGAGCGCGGGCATGCATGCCTCGGCGGTTAAGAAGTTATCACCCTATCCCACTTCAATGAAGACGCTTCTGCGGGACGGGCAGCCATTTGCCGCCGGCGATCTGTTCTTGCAGCCTGATCTCGCCCGGACCCTCGAAGAGATCGCTCGTGGTGGCGCTGACGCATTCTATCGAGGCCCGATTGCCCGGCGGACCGCCGAATTCTACGAGAAGAACGGTGGGTTGATCCGCTTGTCTGACTTGATGGCGTATCAGCCTGAGGAGGGCCAGCCGGTCCACGTTTCCTACAAAGGCCTGGACGTGTTTCAGTCCGCTCCGAACTCCCAGGGAATCGTACTGTTGATGGCGTTGAACATCCTGGAAGAGATCGACCTGCGTGGAATGGGACATAACTCGCCGGAGTACTTGCACACGATCGTCGAAACAATGAAACTGTCGTTCGCCGACAGGGACCGCTATGTGGCTGACCCCCGCTTCACCAAGGTCCCCGTGGAACGATTGTTGTCAAAAAGCTATGCTGCTCTTCGCCGAAAAGAAATCGGGGACCGCGCGCGGGCCGGAGCGGCCCTCTACGGCCAGGGAGGGGAAACCTCGTCGTTCTCTATCGCCGACGGCTTCGGAAATCTGGTGTCGGTGACCCACAGCGTGAACTCCACTTTTGGTAGCGGCGTAGTGGTGGAGGGTGGCGGGTACGTATTGAACAATCGGATGCCGTATTTCAGCCTGGAAGATGGCGACGTGAATCAGTTGCGACCCGGCAAGCGGCCGCGGCATACCATCAACCCGGCTCTCGCGCTGAAGGACGGGAAGCCGTTCCTGGCCTGGAACACGCCCGGCGGAGATAACCAGCCGCAGGCGATGCTTCAGGCGTTCTTGAACATGGTGGAGTTTGGAATGAACCCACAGCAAGCGGTCGAAGCGGCCACCGTGACGACGACGAACTTCCACGCGTCGAACTATCCGCAGCCAGTAGGGGATCAATTGATCGTGCCTCGCGTGTTGGCGGATTTCGCCGGGAAGGGGCTTGAAGCCAAGGGACACAAACTGCAGGTGACCAATCGCCAACACCCCTATGATCAACAGCCGGCTGGCGCTGGCGCGGTCAAATTGCTCTGGGTCGACCAGCGCACTGGAGTCTTCCACGTGGGAGTTAGCCCGGCCAAAGATAACTACGCGCTCACCTACTAGGCAAAGCGGAATGCAGCTGACGTCTGGAGCCCCCCCAACTTCGCCGTAAGCTCCACAACCATCGCCAGCACGTGCTCGCGCTGCGAATATCCGCATGCAGCGGCACAGCCCGTCCACATGCGGCTGCTATCTCCGCGCAAACAATCTCCGCGTACACTCGCCCATTTGCGTAATTCACAGCAAGCGCTTTAGTCGGACCACACCTATCCAACCGAAGCAGTCCCGCCCGTCAGCCGTCCGCCAACCAACACTTGAAGCTATTTGCTAGCCGCTGCACGAACCGAAGTAGAAGATTTGACCGGAGACGCGGCGAAGGTGAGCGCCATTGCCCGTAAGGTAAAAATACTCATGCGGCGCGGGCGTAGTAGTTGAGCAGACCGCCGAGCCGTTGTTTGCGATCAACGGCTGCTGTCGGAGCGCGCTGGGAGGGCGCTGCCGGAAAGAGTAGCGCGTTTCCCTTCCCTTGGTGATTCCTCTCGGCATGAAAGTGTTCCGTGTACTCCGTCAGCGCCCGGTGTAGCGGCGCTTCGCCGAATAAGATCAGCTTGGACAGGCACTCTTGCTTCACCGAACGTACCCACCTTTCCGAGAATGCGTTCAAATTCGGGCTCTGCGGCGGCAATACGACCGGCTGCACTCCCGCCGACCGCAAGACGCACCGAAAGGCCGCGCAGAATTTCGCGTCCCGGTCGTGCAGCAGATACCGTTGGCCGCGGAGATGGCCGATTTCTTCGTCGGTTGCGTTGCGCGACATCTGCAACATCCACTCGGCCGTTGGGTGGCGCGTGATGCCGGCCAGCGTGACCCGACGCGTCTCCAGTTGCAGGAAGAACAGTACGTAGTAGGTGGCCAAGCCGCGCCAAGTCAGGACTTCGACCGTGAAGAAGTCGACGCCCGTCAACACTGCCATGTGAGCGGAAATGAAGTTCTTCCAACTGGTCTTCTCGCTGCGTTTCAGGGCTGGTGGGATGCCATAGCGCTGCAACACGTTACCGACGGTTTGGTCAGAGACCCGATGGCCGAGATTTGCCAGAGCGCCTACGATCCGGTCATATCCCCAGCCAGAGTTCTCGTGACCAGGCCCGTGACGTACGCCAGCAGCCGCACCCACTTGTTGTCGCGCATGAACAATCAACATCATACGCGGCGCCAACCCGATCGGCGCGACGGATTTTTTGACCATACGACCACCACTTAGACTACGTTTCGTCCCACCGTTCAACAGCTTTCGTACTCTCCTGGCGCGGTTTAGACGACAGGTCAAGACTACCAGCGTGAACGCTTCAATCATGAAATGCAAAGGCATGAGCAGTACGGGCGTCACGCATCCGCGCAGCGTATGTTTGCGGGATTGTACCTGTTGGTCACGGCCCGAAGAGCGATGGCCGACCGCGCCGGGCGCGCATCGGTTCACAGGTATTCCCCCGCCAGTAAACTCGCCGGTGGACTTGCCGCGTGCCGCCAATCCAAACCGTGCGCCGCGCTACCCTCGAAACAGAGGTTGCCCATGAACAGAGTCATCATCGCAGCCGTCGTGCTGGTAGTTGTGTTTTTGGCGGGCTTTCTTCCGCAATACATAAAGGCCAATCGGCTGGACAACGAATTGCGGCAGGCGCGGCAGGGAAACGCATCGGCGGAACTGCGGGACCTTGCGGCCCTCGCCTACGTTCAGGCGAACGCGAAAAACTACGGCCTTGCGGCGGCAACCACTACGCGATTCTTCAACCGAGTACGCGAAGTAGCAAACCTGACCGCAGATCCGAATTCCAAGAAGGCACTGGAGAATCTTCTGGTGTCGCGCGACAAGGTTACGGCGGAGTTGGCGAAGGGCGACGCGGGAGTGATGAGCGATCTCCAGGAACTCTTTACGAAAACCCGCCAGGTAACGGGCGTGGAGCAGTAGGCAACGGCCGTCTTCTCATTCTGGCGCGACCCGCACCGTGCGCATCGCAGCCTGCCGAAGAGAATAGCTGTCTCAGTTTTGTGGGGGTTTGGTCGG
>DASRHX010000572.1:0-4862 GCA_035650295.1 Bryobacteraceae bacterium
TGGCGTGCCGATCACCGATTCCACTAATCGCGCCGTGATCATTCCGACCATTGAAAGCGTGCAGGAGGTGAAGATTCAAGCCAACACCTACGACGCCGAGATGGGACGCACCGGCGGCGGCGTGTTCAACACCTTCATGAAGGGTGGCACGAACTCGCTTCACGGCAGCGGATTCGGCTATCTGCGCGACACGTCGTGGTCGGCGAACAGTTTCTTCAATAACCGCGGGGGTCTTCCGCGCGCCGAGGTTCCTTTCAAGAATTACGGCGGTTCGCTCGGCGGACCGATCTGGATTCCCAAGCTCTACAACGGCAAGAACCGCACCTTCTTCTGGATGGGCGCCGAAGCGTATCGCCAGAAGTCGGGACTGAGCCAGGAGATGAGCGTTCCGACGGCGCTCGAAAAAACAGGCAACTTCTCGCAATCTCTCGCGCGCACCGGCGGGCTGCAGATGATCTATGATCCGCTGACGACAGTTTCCGACGGCGCGGGCGGTTTCACGCGCACGCCGTTTGCCGGCAACATCATACCGTCGTCGCGTATCGACCGCGTGGGCCAGGGCATCCTCAATGAATACGTAGCGCCCACACGCACCGCGGCGTTCTACGGCCAGAACAACTACTCGGCTTCAGCTAGCCTGCAGGACCGCGCCGATCAGTTCACCGCGAAGCTCGATCACGAGTTCTTCCCCCGGTGGCGCGCCAGCGTCTCCTACCTGCACTACGGCTCGAAGGAGCCGGGCGAGAACTGGTTCGGCACCTCGACCGGACCGTCGTCGTGGCTGCTTTACCGCAAGGTGGACGCTACGCAGGTGAATAACATCCTCACGCCGAACGCGACGACCGTGGTGAGCATTCGTTACGGCTTTAACCGTTTCCCGAACCTCTCACCGCAGTTGAGCTCCGGCTACAACCTTTCGCAGTTGGGCTTCTCCTCGTCGTTCATCGGCCAGGTGCAGCAGCCGACGTTCCCCAACATCACGATGGAGACGGTGTCGGGCCTCGGCACGAATTCGAATTCGGCCAGCGTGTTTCACTCCAAGAACCTGCTGGGCAGTGTTTCGAAGTTCATGGGCCGCCATAGCTTCAAGGCCGGAGCGGATTTCCGGCGGATCAACATCGACGGCGTCAACTACTCAGACAATGCCGGCGCTTTCACGTTTAACGACGTGTTCACGCGCGCCACGCACCTGCGCGCCACGGCCGGCACGGGCGCCGACGTAGCCAGCACCCTGCTGGGCTTCCCGGCATCGGGCACGGGCATTATCGCGACCAAGCTATTCCAGCATGTCAACTACTACGCCGTGTACTTCCACGACGACTTCCGCGTGAACGCCAAGCTCACGTTGAACCTCGGCGTGCGCTACGAATACGAAACCGGGCTCATGGCCAACGAGAACGCACTGCTCGTCGGCTTCGACACGCAGGTGACCAGCCCGATCAAGGTGACCCAGGCGGGCGTTACCGCGCCAAAGGGCGGCCTGATGTACGCCGGGCAGAACGGTTATCCGACGCAGACCGGCAACAACAACCGAAATAAGCTGTCGCCCCGCATTGGCTTCGCATACGCGATGAACGACAAGACGACTTTCCGGGGCGGCTATGGCCTGTTTTGGGCGCCGATTTCCTATAGCCTCCAGAACACACTGGGCTACGCGCAGACGACGCCCTACGTGGCCTCCAATGACGGTAACGCGACCCCGGCGGGCAACCTCGCCAATCCCTTCCCCAACGGGCTTCTTCCCGTGGTCGGCAATGCCGCCGGCCTACTGGCGGGCATCGGCCAGACAGTCGGTTTCATCGACCAGAACCATCGCTCCCCGCGCATTCACCAATACTCGTTCGACATTCAGCGGCAACTTCCCTCCGGCATCACGATGCTGGTGGGTTATGTCGGCTCGACGTCGAAGAAGCTCACACTCGGTTCGGGCAACGTGAACATCAACCAACTCGACCCGTCGCTGTTCAGCCAGGGCACCGCCTTGAACCAGACAGTGGCCAACCCGTACTACACGCCGGGCGGACCGGGTTTCATCGGCTCGGCGAACATCACGCGGGCGCAAGTGTTGCGGCCCTTCCCGCAGTTCTCAGCCGTGAACCTGGCCAACTCCGATCGGAATCACGCGCAGTATCACTCGCTGGTGGCCAAGGCGCAAAAGCGCATGGCCTTCGGCCTGAGCTTTGTGAGCACGCTCACGTGGTCCAACAGCAAGGACGCCAGTTTCGGCGGCGCGGGCAACAACCTGACCGGTTCCGGCGCGATGCAGAACGCCTACGGCTTCGAGGCCGAATACGCCCTGTCATCGTTTAACATTCCGGTGCGCTGGTCCTCGGGCTTTACCTACGAACTGCCGGTGGGCAAGGGCCGTGCGTTTCTCAGCAATAGCAAGGCGTTGGACTACGCGCTCGGTGGCTGGAGCGTGAACGCGGTGACGGTGTTCCAGTCGGGCTTCCCGCTGGCGATCACCCAGCAGTCCAACAACAACTCGGCGCTTGGCGCGGCAGGCCAGCGGCCCAACGCGTCAGGCAGCGATCCGAGGACCGCAGGCGGCCTCATGGACAGGCTGGATAACTACATCAGCCCCGCGGCCTTTAGCCAGGCGCCGCAGTTCACCTTCGGCAACGTCGGCCGCACCATCGGTCTGCGCGGCCCGGGCCAATCGAGCGTCGACCTGTCGATCTTCAAGACCTTTACGATTCGCGAGGGACTGAAGGCGCAATTTCGTGCTGAGGCGCTCAACGCATTCAACACACCGCTGTTCCGTTCGCCCAACACGGCGTTCGGAAACGCAAACTTCGGCAAGGTCACCTCACAGGCGAACTTCCCGAGGTTAATCCAGTTGGGAGTTCGCTTCTTCCTCTAGGAAGAGGCGATCCCTCCACGGGGGTAGCAACACCGGCTCCGGCCGATACTGCCACGGCCCGGAGCCGGGCCCCCGCCAGAGGGGAATGCCACATGGCGGCAAACAGATAAGTGATACCAGGAGAGTCAGACATGCAGCATTTCTTTTCCAAGGACGTCGAGCAGGATTTCTTGCGGCGCGGATTCAACAGGCGGAACTTCGGCCGGTTGGCGTCGTTACTAGCCGGTGGGGCCGGCTTGTCCTTCTATAACGAACCGGCCCTGGCGCAGCTTTCCAACATCGGAGCGCTGCCGAAAGATGCCGTGAAGATCAACGCGAATGAAAACCCCATTGGGCCCTGCGCGGAGGCTCTTACGGCGATCGCCCGTGTATCGAAAGACGGCGGGAGGTATCAGTACGAGGAAACATTCACGTTCGCGCGAACGCTCGCCGAAATGGAAGGCCTGAAGCCGAACTATGTGCTTCCCTTCCCCGGCTCGAGCGATCCGCTGCACCGCATGATGCTGGCCTACACCTCGCCCACCAAGAGCCTGGTGATGGGCGATCCGGGATACGAAGCCGGGGAGCGGGCGGCACGTTTCATCGGCGCCCCCGTAAAGAAAGTCCCGCTCACTTCCACATACGCGCACGACGTGAAGGCCATGGCGAAGGCCGATCCGAACGCGGGGGTGATCTATCTCTGTAACCCGAACAACCCGAGCGGCACCATTACGCCGCGCGCCGACATCGAATGGCTGCTGGAAAACAAACCAGCCGATTCGATTCTCCTGCTTGATGAAGCCTATGTTCACTTCACCGACGAAGCATATGGTACCGATCTCGTAGCCAAGGACAAGGACGTCGTCGTGCTGCGCACGTTTTCCAAGCTATACGGCATGGCGGGTCTGCGCGCGGGCGCGGCCATCGGGCGACCTGACTTGCTGGAGAAGATTCGCAGTTACGGCGCGGGCGCACTTCCTGTGACCGGCATGGCGGCAGGGACGGCGAGCCTCACCTGCAAGGATCTGGTGAAGACGCGCAAGGCAGAAATGAAGAAGTTGCGCGAGGAGCAGTTCGCCTTCTGCGACAAGCACAAGATCAAGTACATTCCCAGCGTCTCGAACAAGTGGATGATCGACGTCGGCATGCCGGCACGCGATTTGTCGCAGAAGATGGCCGCCGAGAAAGTGTACATCGGGCGCAGTTGGCCGGCCTGGCCGGCCTATGCGCGCATCACAGTAGGCACGGCGGACGAGATGGCGAAGTTCCAGAAAGCGTTGCTGAAGGTAATAGGCGCTTAGGAGTGACGGAAGTCGCACGACGTCTGGAGTCGAGCCTGCGGGGGAAGTTGCCCTCCTACGGCTGGCGGCAATTGGGCGGCGATCTGGCCGGAGGGGCCATCGCCGCTCTCATCGCACTCCCCTACGGCCTGGCCATGGCGGCGTTGATCGGGTTGCCGCCGGCCTTCGGCATCTTTACCAGCGTGTTGACCGGACCTCTCACGGCACTACTTGGACGCAACGGCGTATTGATCGGAGGAACGGCGAGCGTCACGGTACCGTTTTTGGCGGCGGCGGTGGCCCAGCAGGGTATTGGCGGAGCGGCCAAGGTCACCATCCTGGCGAGCATTTTCATGATGGTGTTCAGCATGCTGCGGCTTGGGCGGTTTGTTTCCTACATCCCGCCTACCGTGGTGTCCGGCTTCAGTTGCGGAATCGGCATGATGATGGTGATCTCGCAATTGAAGTCGATGATGGGGTTGCCCAAGCCGGATCAGTCCGACTGGTCGACATCCATGCTGACGCAATTGGTGCAGGTGGTGGGCCAAGCTGAACATCTGCAATGGGAGCCATTCATATTAGGACTTGTCGTTGTCGTCGTTGCGTATCTGGTCGCGCGCAGATCCGAGCGGATACCGGCGCCACTGGTGGGCGTGCTTGTGGCCTGCCTGATTTCAGGTGTATTGGGGTGGCATATCGGCCGGGTGGGATCGGTGCGGTTTGAGGTGCCTCCACTGGCG
>DASRHX010000573.1:0-5739 GCA_035650295.1 Bryobacteraceae bacterium
AATGGCGTTGCCGCCCAACTCGTTCAAGCCGGAGTGCCGCTACCCTCTTCCGCCCACAACGCATCCGGCCTGTTAGCATATGCCCAATGCCCCTGCGCTCCTGCGCCCTAACCTTGGCCGTCTTCGTCACGCTCTCGGCCCACGCTGCCGAGCCCGTCGTCGATTGGGAAAAAGCCAAGCCCGAGACATTGCTCCACTACCAGTCGATCGTCCGCATCAACACCAGCAATCCGCCGGGTAATGAGACCTTGGTGGTCAATTACCTGAAGAGCGTGCTCGATCGCGAGGGAATCGGTTATCAGGTCTTCGCGCTCGAACCAAACCGCGCAAATCTGGTCGCGCGATTGAAAGGAAATGGACGCAAGAAACCCATTCTGATCCTCGGCCACACCGATACGGTCGGCGTGCAGCGCGAAAAGTGGCCTGTCGATCCCTTCGGCGCCGTGCGCAAGGACGGCTACATCTGGGGCCGCGGAACCACCGACAACAAAGACGGTGTTGCGGCAGGCCTCATGCTGGTGCTGCACCTCAAACGCCTCGCCGTCCCGCTCGACCGCGATGTGATCTACGTTGCCGAGGCAAGCGAAGAGAGTTCCACCAGCCCCACGAACGTCGGTATCGATTATCTGGTCAAGGAACACTGGCCCGACATCGAAGCCGAGTACGCGCTCGCTGAAGGAGGCTTCGTGCACTCCGAAAACGGCAGGGTTCGCTTCGTGGAGATTGCCGCCACGGAAAAGGTGCCGCGCCGCGCGAGGCTCATCGCCACGGGCACCTCGGGCCATGGCTCAAGGCCCAGGCGAGATAATGCCATCGTGCACCTGTCCACCGCTGTCAGCAGGGTCGCCAACTGGCGGCCGCCGATGCGCCTCAACGATGTCACACGCACTTTTTTCGAACGCCTCGCCACCATCAGCCCGCCCGAGGAAGCCGCGCGTTACAACGGGCTCGTCGACCCGCAAAAGACAGGGGCTATCCAGGACTATTTCGCCAATCACGATCTCGGCAAGTACTCTATCCTGCGCACGTCCATCTCGCCTACGATCATCAACGGCGGATTCCGCCAGAATGTGATCCCTTCACAAGCCGAAGCCATGCTTGATATCCGCGCACTGCCCGACGAGGACATGACGGCGTTCTACGCCGAGATGGGCCGCATCATTAGTGATCCGGCTGTGGAGATCTTGCCCGCCGCTCCCGGCAGGCCGTCCGCCCCTCCCAGCCGTTTGGACACGGAGATGTTTCGCGCACTCGAAGCCGCGCAACGCCGCCTCTACCCCGGTGCGATCACCGTGCCAGGTATGGTTACGGGTTCGACAGATCTGGCCCAGTTGCGCGCCAAAGGCGTGCAAGCCTACGGAGTCGGCCCGCGCTTTGACGAAGCCGAGTTCGCCGAGCACGGCTGGCACAGCGATGTCGAACGCCTGAGCGAAGACTCGCTCTATGGGCTTGTGCAATTCATGTGGTACGCCGTCCTGGAAGTTGCCGCGGCCAAGTAGCGCTATACTAGCCAAACCCTTTCGTATGAGGTCGTGAACTTGCGCCTTCTTCGGGGAGCCGTTGTGCTCCTGTGCATCGCCGCCACCTGGGCCGGTCCGCGAGAATTCGCGCTCCAGTCTTATGACGACGCAGTCCGCGCCCGCGGTCTCAAGCCCGAACGCGCCCGCATCCGCGCGGTTCTCGACGCAGGCGCGCCCGAGACCTTTCGCATACTCGGCCAAACCGTCTTCGGCGGCGATCTCCGTGGCCTCATGTACGGCATCTTCGAAGCCGCGCGGCAGATCCACGACGACGGCCGTCTCAAGGAAGGCAAGCACTCTCCGGCCCTCGCGATTCGGGGCGTCCGCCTCCGCCGCGACGACCTTCCCCAAGGCGATGCCCTGCATTCCTTCTTCGCGCTGCTCGGCGAAATGCGCTTCAACACCGTCTTCGTCACTCCAGAGCCGCCCGTCGAACTCCGCCCAACTGCCGCCGCGTTTGGATTGAAGCTCGCCCCGGCGCCCGCGCTCGCCGAAGTGCTCGACGTGAAACTCCCCATTGAAGGCACGTCCCTCCCGTGGGCCGATCCGGTCTCCGTGTGCCGCATCTTATCTGAAGTCGATGTGCTCCACCTCCAGGGATTCGCCATCCCAGCGCGTCTGCCCATCGAAGGCCACGAGCTCTACTACACCGTGTGGGGGCTCGCCGGTTACGATCCCCACGTGCCCGAGAAGCGCTTCGTTGCCTCGCTCCGTAAGCGCTTCGGCAAGGCCGCGCCCGAAGCATGGAAGGCCATTTCGCTGGCCTCGCGCAGCCTCACCTTCATCCCCGAAGCGCGCTTCCTCGCCACACCTGAGGAAGCCACCCGCATGCCCGCCACCGCCCGCCTTACTCCGCTACAGTTGGCCACTGCGTATCACCTCCTCGCGCGCGACGCAGAGGACGCCCTGCTCCCGTTCAAATCCGAACTTGGCGCTTACCAAACCCTCATCGACTATGGCCGCATGAAGGCACGCGAACTGCTCGCTCGGGAATCCGCTGCATGGTACGACGCAACCGGACACGATTCCGCTTACTTTCTCGCCCAGCGCGAATACAAAGACGCCGCTCTGTACAGCAAAGCCTTGCAGGCCGCCGGTCTTCCCGTGCCCGTCTTGCCTGAGGTGCAGGAAATGGAAGCAAGCGTCACCGGCGAGCCCGCATGGCGAGCCCTTCCCGATCCGCTGAAGCTGACTCATATCACGCCTAAGGGCGCCGTCGCGGGTAAGCCCGTTGTCCTCTCGCTTGTCCTCGCTACTCCGAAGCGTGCCGAACGCGTTCGCCTCCATTGGCACGATGGCGAAACATTCCACACCCAGGAAGCCCCCGCTTCGCGTCCCTTCTTCACCCTGACGCCGGCCGGCAATCTCCGCTACTATTTTGAGGTTGTCTCCGAATCCGGTTCGGGCTGGTTTTATCCCGATCCTCTTGCGGGCGCCGCTTACCTTCGCCTCAATGTCCGACCGGCACCTCACCCTTAAAGCTCTCTTCCTGCCCCTGGTAATCCTGCTCCTCGTTGCCATGGGTGCGATTCAACTCCACACCGCCTCGCTCGAAGCCCAAGCATTCGACGAAGCTGTCCACCTCACCGCGGGGTACAGCTATTGGAAGATGGGCGACTTCCGCCTCAACCAGGAACATCCTCCCTTCGCCAAATTGCTCGCTGCCCTGCCACTTCTCGCGATGGGCCTTCACTTCGATACAGCAAGCAAAAACTGGACCCTCCCCGACCAATCCGAAATGGGCCGCGAGTTCCTTTACAAGAACACGCGACCCGCCGACGATATCCTCGCCGCGGCACGCTCTGTCACCATCGTCTTTTCCTTGATCCTCGGACTCACCCTCGCCCTCTGGGTCCGCTCACGCTTCGGCGAACTTGCCGGACTCGCCGCGGTCCTCCTCTACGCGCTCGATCCGAACTTCATCGCCCATGGTCGCTATGTCACCACGGATGTGCCCGAGGCCTGCCTTTCCTTCCTCGTAGTCGTCACCTGGCTCGCCTGGCTCGAACACGGCCGCAAACGCGACCTCGTCTTCGCCGCGATTGCCCTCGGGCTCTCCATGGCCACCAAGTTCTCCGCACCTTACGTCCTGCCCGTTCACTTTTGTCTCGCGCTCGTGCAAGTCCTGCGCCGCCGCATGCGCTGGTACACCGCGCTCGCTTCGTTCGTCGTTGTCACTACGGCTGCGGCGCTTATCTGCCTGGCTACCTACGGTTCGGCCACTTTTGAAGTCGAGAAGTTCGCCGATCACCGCTACTTCAGCGGTCTCCACGAACTTGCCCAGCACAACGAGGATGGCCACCCCTCCTTTCTCTTGGGCCGCGTAAATAAGAAAGGCGACCTTGCATATTTCCCCGTCGCCTTCGCCGTGAAGTCCACTGAAGCCGCTCTGCTCGGCCTGTTGCTCGCCCTTGCCCTGCTGCCCCGCTTGTGGAAGCGTCACGGTCCATTGATTTGCACTGCTCTGCTGGCCTATCCGCTCTTTTACTTCGCGCTCTCGATGGCAGGCAACATCAATATCGGCGTTCGCCATCTCCTTCCCATATATCCGTTCCTCTTTGCGTTGATCGCCGCCGCCGTTGCCGCTCTGCCGCGCCCGGTTTCCGTGACGGCTACCGCCGCGATCGCCATCGGACTCATTGCCGCCAACTCCACCATCTATCCCCACTACCTCGCTTACTTCAATCAGTTCGCCGGAGGACCCGCCGGCGGCACGCGCTACCTACTCGACTCCAACGTCGATTGGGGCCAGGATCTTAAGAAGCTGAAGCGCTATATGGACGAACACAACATCCCGCTCGTCCAGTTCGCATATTTCGGAATGGCGGATCTCGATTATTACGGCGTCCGCAATGGCGGACTGCCCGGCGCCAACGAGCCCCGCAACATCGACACGCTCGACAACTGGGTCGCCATCAGCGTCACCAACCTCTACGACGTCTACTTCGACAAGCCCACTTTCTCCTGGCTCCAACGCTTCGAGCCCACCGCCCGCATCGGCTGGTCCATCTATGTCTACGACCTCCGCCAGAGCACCATTCCCGCCGGCAAGCGGCCATTACCCGCCGCGCCCGCCACCCCGTGATAGATTGGCCGCATGATCTCCCGCCGCGCCGCGCTAGGTTCGCTCGCCGCAACCACCCTCACCGCCCAAACCGCGCGTTCCGCCCGCAAGCCCAACCTCCTCTTCCTGATCGCTGACGATCACGCCGGCTACGTCCTCAACTGCAACGGCAACACGTTCGCCGAAACGCCCAACCTCGACTCACTCGCCGCGCACGGCACGCGCTTCGCGCACCACTTCTGCAACCAGCCCGTCTGCACGCCTTCGCGCCAATCGCTGCTCACCGGCCAGATGCCCTCCGCCGCTGGCGTCACCGTCCTCACAACGCCGCTCGCCAACGACAAGCCCACCCTCGCCAGGCAACTGAAGTCCGCCGGATACCGAACGGCTGTCATGGGCAAGATGCACTTCAATCAACCCGGACGCCCCGGTCTCCACGGCTTCGACGTCTGCATGACCGAAGACGTCATCACACGGGAATGGCAGAAGCGCACCCCCACGCGCCCCGTGCCGCCCGATATCCGCACCAAGCCTCGCTGGCAGCCCTTCCGCGATCCCGCCCGTATCTGGTTGAACGCCGAATCGCTCCCCTACCCGCGCTACGAAGCCGATATGCGCAGCACCTTCCTTTCGCGACAGGCCTGCGACTACCTGGAAGAGAACAAGAACAATCAGTTTGCCCTCTGGGTCAGCTTCCAGGAGCCCCACTCTCCCTACGATTTTCCTATTGAAGACTTCGCCTACTACGACCGCAACCGCTTTACTGTCCCACGAGTCGGTCCCGAAGACGCCTGGCAGGTACCCATCATCTTTCGCGACCTCTCGCCCGAAGAGCGCCAAGGCATCGCCGCCTCTTACTACACCTCCGTCCGCTATCTCGACCGAAACCTCGGCATCGTCCTCAACAAGCTCAAACAGCTTAATCTCGAAGAAGATACCCTCGTCGTCTACCTCGCCGATCATGGCTACTGCCTCGGCCAGCATGGACGTTTTGAAAAGCACTGCGGCTACGATCCCGCCATGCACGTCCCGCTTATCATTCGTTATCCGGGGCGTGTTCGAAAGGGCGCCGTGACGGACATGACCGAACACATCGATGTTGCCCCCACTATCCTCGACCTTCTCGGCGTTGACCCACTGCCCGTTCAACACGGC
>DASRHX010000574.1:0-5057 GCA_035650295.1 Bryobacteraceae bacterium
ATGCTCATGGGCATCGTGGTCGACGGCGTCTCGGAGGTGCTGAATCTGACGGCCGCCGATGTCGAGGACACTCCCGATTTCGGCAACGGTGTGGAGACGCGAGGACTGCTCGGCATGGCGAAGATGAAGGGCAAAGTGAAAATCCTGCTCGACATCGACCACGTGCTCACCGCACACGACTTGACCGGCCTGCAGGCGGCGTTGCAGTAAACGGCTCCGGGGAACGGGGAGGGAGAGTATGCCAACGGCTGGCGCCGCCGGGCGGGAACAAAGATGGCACAGGAAACGGAGATAAAGGGAATGCGGCGCGACTGGGAGGAGAAAATCGACTCCATTGCGGCGCAGTTTGTGTTGGGTGAAGCCGCGTCGGTCGAGTCGATGGCTGAGTGCCTGGCCTGGATCCGCCAGGAAGCCGGCCGCGCGGGCTGGGATGAGATCTCCCGGCTGGCGGATCGTATTTCGGGCCGCATCACGGCCTCTTCGCAGTGGCACACCGAAGGCGCACTTGCTGAGGGATTGGAAAAACTCAGGCGGGCCATCGGTGAGGCGGCGATCGAGAAACCAGCGGCGCCGGTCAAAACCGTCAATGCTCTCGCGCAGGATGCAGGCCTGGTCAATGACTTCATCCTGGAAACGCGCGAGCACCTCACCTCGATTGAAAACGACCTGTTGACTCTAGACCGTACACCGGCGCAGCAGGAGGCGCTGCACTCGCTCTTCCGCAGTTTCCATACCGTGAAGGGACTGGCTGGGTTCCTCGAATTTGAATCCATTCGAGCGCTGGCGCACGAGGTAGAGACGATTCTCGATCTGGCACGCAACCGTCAGATGACGATTCACTCCGTCGTAATCGACGTAGTGCTCGAAAGCGCCGACTACCTGAAGCACGAAATGAACCGCTTGGAAGCGGAACTGGCCGGCGCTCCTTTGAGCGACTCGGCTCCGGTCGGCGAGCTGATTCTGCGGGTACAGGCATTGAATCAGCCCGGCGCTCAAACCGCCGGCGAACTGGCTCCTCCCACACCGATCCACAACGAAGCGTTGCTGCCTCCAACCCCTGCGTTAATCCAAGGAGTCGAACCCGAACCGGAGGTGGGCGAAGCCAACAGTTCGTCGGCCGCGGTAGCCAAAGCCGCCAACGCGAAGTTTTCCGTGCGTGTGGATACTGTCAAGCTCGATTACCTGCTCGACATGGTGGGCGAAATGGTAATCGCGCAGTCGATGGTCCGCCAGGACCCCGATCTGGCCGGACTTCGCAACCCACGCGTGACCCGCAACCTCACGCAGTTGTCGCGGGTCACCGACGAGGTCCAGAAGACAGCCATGGCCATGCGCATGATGCCCGTCGGCCATCTCTTTCAGCGCGTGGCCCGGCTTGTGCGCGACATCTCCCGCAAGATGAATAAGCCGGCCGATCTGAAGTTAACGGGCGAGGATACGCAAATCGACAAGACGATTGTCGAAGAGCTGGCCGATCCGATGATGCACATGGTTCGTAACTCGCTCGACCACGGCGTGGAGGGAGCAGAAGCGCGCAAAGCGGCGGGCAAGCCTGAGCGCGCCCTCATCTCGTTGCGCGCCTCCCATCAGGCCGGACACATCCTCATCGAGATCGAAGACGACGGACGCGGCCTCGACAAGGATAAAATCCTCGCCAAGGCGCGCGACCGCGGACTGATTCCCGACGGCCACGCCCTGAACGACAGCGAAATCCACAACCTCATCTTCGAACCGGGCTTTTCCACCGCCGCCGCTGTCACGGATGTAAGCGGGCGCGGGGTCGGGATGGATGTCGTGAAGCGGCAGGTCACCAAGCTCCGTGGCCGTATCGAAATCCACTCCACTCCGGGCAAAGGCACTATCTTCCAACTGAAGCTGCCGTTGACGCTCGCCATCATCGACGGTCTCGTCGTGGGCGTCGGCGGCGAGCGCTACATCGTGCCGATCTTCACCGTGCAGGAGATGTTCCGGCCCGCCGAGGGCATGCTTTCGACAGTCAAGGGACAGGGCGAAATGGTCTTGGTGCGCAACCGGTTGCTGCCGGTAGTGCGCCTGCACAGGAAGTTCTCCGTTCAACCAAAAACGGAGAGCGCTTCGGAGTCCCTCTTCGTCGTGGCCGAGGCAGGCGGGCGCCGCTTCTGCCTGATGGTGGATGAATTTATCGGCAAACAGGAGGTCGTCATTAAGAGTCTGGGCGAGGGGTTAAAAAACATTCCTGGCGTGGCCGGAGGAGCGATTCTGGGCGATGGCCGCGTCGGCCTCATTCTCGACCTGGACGGAGTCTATGGCGATCGTACCATCGCCTAATCCACGAACTGGCCAGCCAGCGCCTGGCAGAACAGCGCCCCATGGCGTGGTAACCCGGCTCACTCCAACCGCGCCGGAATCGGGCAACCGCATCGAACTGCCGCTCTTGGGTGGACGCCCGCCACTCAGCAAACAGGAGTTCAACGAAATCCGCAAGTTCATCTACGACGAAGCCGGCATTGATCTGCACGCGGGGAAAGAGGCTCTCGTTGCCGTACGCCTCGGCAAAAAGCTCATCGCGGCCGGTTTGAAAAGCTATCAGGAATACTTCCGCTTGGTGAAGGCCGATCGCAGCGGCAATTTGCTCACCGAGATGGTCGATGCTCTGACGACCAACTTTACCGGTTTTCTGCGCGAGCCGGTCCATTTCGAGTTCCTCAAGAAGAACATTCTGCCCGCATTGGCGCGGCGCCAGCGCGTGGACATTTGGAGCGCCGCCTGTTCGACCGGAGAGGAGCCCTACTCGATCGCTTTTGTTGCACTCGAAACGCTGGGCGTAAAGGCAGTCCATCAAGTGCACATACTGGCCAGTGACATCTCGACCAAAGTGCTCGGATTTGCGAGGGAAGGACTATATTCGCAGGACCGAATCTCGGGTATTCCGCCCGACTGGCAGAAGAAGTATCTGAGTAAAGAAGCCTCCGCCGTTCCGGCTTGGCGCATCCGCCCGGAAGCACGCAAGATGGTCGAGTTCCAGCGCATGAACCTGATGGAGCCACTCCACCACTTCCGCGCCTGTCCAGTGATTTTCCTGCGCAACGTCATGATCTATTTCGACCGTACTACGCAGGAGGCGCTCGTGAAGCGGATCATCGCGCATCTGGAGCCGGGCGGACATCTGCTGATTGGGCACAGTGAAAGCTTGACCCGGATGAACCTGGGATTGGAGTACGTAGCTCCTGCCACCTACCGCAAGCCGGGCCAGTTGCGATAGCTAGCAGGGACGGAAGCCGGATGACAGACAAGGATGGCAGACGATGGCCCAGCAGGTAGTGGGAATTGCCGACTGTAAGGTCAGCCGCGACACCTCGGATCAACTGGTGACGTATGCATTGGGCTCTTGCATCGCGGTAGTGGTCTACGATCCCGTTTCGAAAGTGGGTGGGATGTTGCACTTCATGTTGCCCGACAGCGGGCTGGATAAGAAGAGGGCTGGCGAAACGCCATATATGTTTGCCGACACGGGCGTGCCGCTTCTATTCCAGAAAGTATCCAGCCTCGGCGCCGCGAAACGGAATTTGATCGTTCGTCTGGCCGGCGGCGCGCAGGTGATGGACTGTGGCGGTGTTTTTAACATCGGCAAACGAAATCATCTGGCCGTCAAAAAGCTGCTCTGGAAAGAAGGTGTGTTGGTGCATGCCGAGCACGTAGGTGGAACGGTTTCGCGCACGGTGCGCTTGGAGTTGAACGGCGGCAGGATGATGATTCGCGAGCCGGGCCTGCCTGAGTACGAAGTGCTTGCGAGAATCCCGCAAAAAGCGGAACGGCCGGATTCCGTTCCCGTAGGCTGAGGAACATGCAGAGGAAAGAACGCTATGGCTTTCAACGTATTGATTGTGGATGATTCGCCCGCCATGCGCAGCTTCATCGGCCGCGTGCTCGACCTGTCGGGCTTGGAAATCGGCGCGCGTCTCGAGGCCGACAACGGCGCCGAAGCGTTAGAGATTTTGGGAAAAAGTTGCATCGACGTGGTTCTCACCGATATCAATATGCCGGTCATGAATGGTGAAGAGTTTCTCACTGAGGTCGCATCGCGCGGAGATTTGAACAGAGTCCCCGTCGTCGTGGTATCCACCGACTCAAGCGGCTTGCGCATGGAACGCATGATGTCACTGGGTGCGAAAGGGTACGTGAAAAAACCGTTTTCACCCGAGTCGCTGCGCGAAGAGCTCGAACGGGCATTGGGGGTGGCTCATCATGCCTAGCGAACTTGTGCACAACGGCCAAACGCCCGATGGGCGTGCATTCGACGCCGCGCGTCTACGTGAAGAAGCCCTCGTCGTACGCTGCCTGCGGGAGGCCGCCGCGGACGTTCTGGAAACCATGTTTTTTCTCGCCATAGACAGGGAGGTCGGGTGGGATGAGGTAGCCGCAAAGCCCCACCACTACGTCGAAATGGACTTTCAGGGCGCGGCCGAGGGGCGGCTCGAACTGGCCGTCAGTAACGATCTGGCGCCGGTGCTGGCGGCGGGGTTCTTCGGCAAGGATGAGTCTAAACTCACTCCCACGGAAGTCTCCGCGGTGATATGCGAACTCGCCAACATGCTATGCGGCAGCGTGCTCAGCCGGCTGGAGAACGGATCGCTCTTCGAGCTCGGGGCGCCGCAGTCGATGGCCACCGATCTCGAAACCGAGAGCCGGATCGGCGCCGGACATCGCCGCGTGTTCGATTTGGGATACGGCGATGTGAAGGTTTGCTTCTGGATGTGGAGGGAGTCCGAGGCGAATCCAGCGCAATGAGTCCAGGGAAAAAAATCCGCGTGCTGATCGTCGACGATTCGGCGCTGGTGCGCAAAATTCTCACCGACGCGCTCTCGCGGGACGAGCACATCGAGATCGCCGGAACCGCGCCTGATCCGATCATCGCCCAGGAACGCATTGCGCAACTCAAGCCCGACGTGATCACGCTCGATATCGAGATGCCGCGCATGGACGGCCTCACCTTCCTGCGTAAGCTTATGGCTTCCAATCCCCTTCCAGTGGTGGTCATCAGTTCGCTCGTAAAAGCTTCGCGGGAAAATGCGATCGAG
>DASRHX010000575.1:0-5278 GCA_035650295.1 Bryobacteraceae bacterium
ATCGACTTGGAGCAGAGAACCTTGCAACCCCTCGACAACCCGTTCGGTCCGAGGTTGTCACCCATGTCTTAGGTACAATCCGTTACCCATGTCTCCGGGCCGGACACAGCTAAAGAGTAACGGCGCGGCAGGAGACGAACCCATGACCGACGTAGAGGACGACTTCATCGACATGTACGAAGTGCTTGACGCCCTGGAGGCCACCATCAAGGCCGCCGATCCAGCGCGCCGTGAACACTTAGCGAAGACTATCGACGGCTTCCATGAAAGCTTCCCTGAAGAGTTTCACTGGGCCACCGGTGCACAATCGCCGACGCTGCTTTATCACCTGATGATGGCGATAGACTCCGCCTGTCGTGCGGAAGGGTCGAAGCCGCGTCCGGTCTTGCGACTGATGGATCGCAAGCCAGAGAGGTCAGCCTGAAAGGCCCGCCTGACGCGCCGTCGCTCTTGCAGCTGCCTCCGAAGCCCCGCCCCACGGCGGGGCTTTTTTACTGACGGCGGCCGTGCTTGCGGTCGACGGTGGTTTTGAACCCTCGCAGTGGTGCTGGTGGCTCGTCCGGCCCGCGGGCACGGCATGCCAGCGCCCATGCATTCGTCATGACCCATGGGCTGTTCCGGATGCTCCTCGCAAATCCAGCGCTCGCCACCGCACAGTTGCAGTCCGGCTCGGTCATCGCCCGATCCGGTCGGGATAGTAGACGCCGCACAGATCCATGTCGGCTACCACTGCGTGATCGCAAACTCCTCGATTTTGTGGCCATCTTTGAGTGCCGCCTGCAGCCATCGCGGACGCACGCCGCGGCCTGCCCAAGTCTCCGACATGTTAGCTGGGTTGCGATACTTCGCGCCCTTGAATGTGTGCGGAAGGGCTACCTCAGGAACGTGACGGCATAGGCCCGTAGCTTGGTTGGGTCGCGCTGACCCCTCTGGGCTATGGCGGTCATGAGCTTGGCGAGCCTGTCCCGCAGGTCTCTATGCGGAGCAATACTGCCTCTCCCGTGAACCTCCAGCCATGCGTCCTCGCAGGCCGCAGTCAGAGCGCTGATGGTCTCGGGATCAAGGACGTGATCGGAAGGTAAACGCGACTCTACCGCCACTGGCACATCCCCCCTAACCAGAACGACGGCACCATGGGCGTTCCCCTCGCTGCCTAGATGCTTAGGCCGCTGATGCGCGTTCGGCTCGCCCGCTATCTCTGGCCGCGGCGCTCGCACTTGGTGCACGCGAGCCGGACCATGTCCATCGGATACTCGGTCAACGTGACGTAGGGGCGCGGCATCGGCGGCCTAATCAGGGTGGCAGAGCTTGACCAACCGACCACCCTCCGGATCATGTCCGCAACTGGCGGATGGTGGTGGGGTAGCTCCGACAGGTAATGCGCGACCCTGCGATTATCGCGGAGGGCAAGCGTAGATTCCACGCAGCCATCGACTTTCTATCCAAGCCAAATTCAGAATGAGGCACTACCTACACTCGACAACAATTGCGGTAGCTATCATCTTGTGCAATTGTTTCAATTCCTGGGCATTAGCCTCGGATGCGAGGGGGGACACAATGAAACCAGAGCTGTTTGCCGGTCTGTTACTTGCGACTGCGACAGTTCTCATATCGGGCGTGCCACTCAGCACTCGAGCGCTGGCACAGGGTCCTCTCACCATATGCGTTGAGGCTCCTGCCGGGGCGGCCAATATTACTGCGAAACGGAGAGCGACCCGAACAGAATGCAGCCCTAGTGCGGCTAGAACAAATGCAATCTTGCAGGCTAGGGCAAATGCATCAAATGCTCTCCGCGGCGATTGTTTAAACAGGATTTCCGCAACGGAACGACAAGCCACTTGTGGAGCCCAGGGGCTCGCACCCGCGCCGGAGCAGAACAGTGGCATGGGCCTTGAGTTTCGGAGCGTACCGGGAGGCGCAGCGATTAATGCTGCAATTCGCATCAGTGGGCGCCTGTGCGTGGTATTGCGCGACGTTCCCAGTGAATTTCAATCCACCACCCAATCGGATGCGATTTGCGTATTGGACAACTTCCGCCGCACTATTTTTATCGCAAGGTCCCGAGCTCACTGCGCAGTCCAGTGTTCTTTCTGACCGCATCCCTGGGCGCATCCGGCGCGCGAAAAGCCGTGCGCGATGAAAAAAGACCCCCGCCCGGACGGTGCTGTAGATTGCCGGGGCCGCCGCTACTGTGCGATAGGCCCGGCCGACGACACGCTTGACGCTGGCGCGCTCAATTTCGACGCTGCGCAAGCGAAAGCGCGCGAGTGGCTGTCCGCTACCCCGGCCGACGAAGACGCATCAGCGGGGCCGTTTACCGTGGCGCAAGCGATGGACGATTACATCGCGTTTCTTGAGACGCACAGGCGATCGGCATCCGACGCGCGGTATAGGGATCGTGCTTTCATCCGTCCAAAGTTCGGCGACATCGAGGTTGCGGCGCTTTCGAGCCGTCGACTGCGGCGCTGGCTGAACGACCTAACAAAAAATCCGCCGCGATTGCGGACCCGGCAAGGCGAAGCTCAAAAGCATCGCGAGCTCGACGATGGTGACGAAGCCAACCGAGCGCGCCGAGCAACGGCCAACCGGACATGGACGTATCTAAAGGCGGCACTCAATAAGGCTTGGCGCGATGCGAAAGTGAAGTCGGACGCCGCTTGGAGGCGCGTCGAACCCTTCGAAGACGTGGAGAAAGCGCGAGTTCAGTACCTCTCGCGCGCAGAGGCAAAACGCCTCTTGAATGCCTGCGACGTGGATTTCCGCAGCATGGTCCGGGCTGCTCTAGAGACCGGGGCGCGCCTCAGCGTGTCCTGCCACCGGGGCCGGACTGCTGGCATGGCACCATGGTCGACGCTGCCTTCGTGGCTTACGCCTGAATGTTGACATCCTTGAGCGTTTCGAGAAGTTCCCACGCAATCTGCCTCATTGAGGCCAATTCCAAGCCGAGGGATGGATATGTGCGCTCCGGCTCTGTGCCAACTTTTACTATCAGATCCGAAATTTCCGTCCTGGTTATTTTGATGTAATTTGGATCAGTCAGTTCTGGGTCAAAGTGAGATCCGCCTTCCTGATCGCGAAGGGAAAATACCTGCTCCCACCAACGGGAAAATTGTAGACGATGTTGGTCCTCGGGGTTCTTGTCAAGCCGCGGTTCATATCTGCTGAACGGGCCGCTTGCGTCCTGACCAAATACCGCACGAACAATTCCCCAGGTGCTCTTCCCCAGTCGGGCTGAGGAGTTTTCCGTTGAAACAAATCGCAGTGATCCCTTGATGCCAAGCTGTTTTAGCAGGGAGACGCTTCGTCGGTTATCGTGCACAAGAGTGTACACACCGTCGTTGCAAGCCGCGTTGCCTCCCACTGAAGGCCCTCGTCGTAAGACTTGCACGAAGCAATCAACGCAGCCCTTTGATTTTCGAAGGCTTGGATTATCTCGGATCGTGGTCTTGGCCAACCCATCAATGCTAGCCTCCACACATCCGATCGACGTGCGTTAACTGCCGATCCGATTCGGATAGATCGCGCCGCACGGCTCCATGACCTTGCCCGCCGCGATCTTCGGGCGGCCGCAGCGCGGGTTCAATAAAGCCGGTGGGACGTGGGCCAGGACGCGAACGCAACGACATGGCCAATGAATATTCGCCGGCAGCTTAGGAGTCGAGTCGGGGCCTTGAGCGCCTGGTCGTCAACCCATGCTGCCTCCCAATCGCCACGGGGCAAAAAGCGACGCCTGGGAACTAGCACAAGTCTGGCATCGGTAACGACGGCGCAGCTCGGCAACTGTCGTCGCCGCGGTGATCTGCTTGCGCTCAAGCAACATGCGGAATGGCATTTGTACGATGCGGCTGCACCGAGCGCAGCGTGCGTCAATGTGCGTGAAGCCAGCCGCTTCGACTTCAGCAATGGTGCGCGTGTCGATCGCCATGGCGGGGTAGCCTAGGGCTTCCGCGTCTCGTTCGCGATGGCTCGCGGGTCAGCGACGGGAATGTGGCGAAGGCGAAAGTGCTACGGCTCCAATCGTCCGAACTTGTAACTGGCCTGGAGGAACGCGCCCCATCGTACCGTTCTGAGTGTGGCTGCTTGCGGGCCGAAAATGAGCGTCGTTTCTTCGAAATGCACCGTCGTGCTTCCGGGGTTGGGGTGAATATTCCAGTAGCGCCCCCCAATGCCAACCGAGAACGCATCGGTTACATAGTAACTCAGTATCGCTTCCAGTTGGACGCTGGAGTTGATCGCATCGGATCCCGTCTCGGGCGTGGGACCACTGAAACATTCGAGACAAGTCCCGAGTCGCAGCAGATGCGTGTCGCGCGCATCAACGTGCACGTAGGGAAGCCAAGCGGCTTCGGCCGTGACCTTCCATCGCTCGGTTACACGCCACTCGCCGCTGATCCCTACCCGAACCGCGCCCCAATTCGTCTCCTGGCGAATCACTTCCGTTGAGGGTGCGACGTCACCCGGAGCGCAGATAAGTGGATTGCCCGCCGTTTGCGTGCAGCCGAAGGCGTTTAAGCGCTCCTGGGAATAAAAATAGCCGGCGAAAAAGCTGGTTCGAGTCGTTACGGTTCTAAATGCCCAGCCAAAGTCTACGCTGCCGTATATGAGCCTACCATTGCGTTGCTCGCTATCCGTGCTCGAATACGGGAAAAGTGGATGAACTAGAAAATCTTCGTCCTGAAGCGTGCCGCTAGGAATTACGCCGCCGCCGATGAAGCCTTTAACAAACAGGCCGGTACCGTGCTCCAGTCGCCCGTAGAGTTCGCCGGAGTGCGCGAGCAAATCTCTGTACGTGAGCCGGGAGACGAGTACATTGTTCGGGGTCAATGGCGGAAAGGCAAAAAGGTCGAGCTTTGTGGTTCCGCTGCTCGGGAAGTAGCGAGCTCCAAACTCTGCCGACCATAATGGCTGTACGACATATCCGGCGGGCGTTTGGACCCACGGTGTACTGGCGATCGGTGCCGGGAACCAATATGGTCTTCCATCCTCATAAACGTCAGGCATGCGATCAGGGACTGGCGGCCGATACGGATCGTAGCCAGCCGGCGGGCTCGCGGGCGGCGGAGGTCGAACTTCGGCGCGCGCTTGTACCGGCGGTGTACGGGTGACCTGTGACGGTGTACGGCTAACCTGTGACCCAAACCAGTACGGCCTTCCATCCACATAAGCGTCGGGCGGTCTATCGGCTGCTGGGCGCTGATAAGGTTCGTAGCTCGGCGTGGTCGCGGGCGGCGGTGGTCGAAAGTCTTCACCCTTACCTGGAAGGTGATAGGGCGCCGCC
>DASRHX010000576.1:0-5418 GCA_035650295.1 Bryobacteraceae bacterium
GCCCAGACTCAGCCAGACCTGTGCCCGCAGCCCTTCCAGATTGCCTGGCTCGTTCTTGAGAGACCGCGCCACCGCCTCTTCACCCTGCGCGTAATACCGCGGATCGCCCGTCTCGCGAGCCCGCGAGGCAAGTGCCATCGCGAGCGCATTGTACGGTCCCGCGCGGCCGGGCTCCTTAGCGATCTCACTCTTCGCCAAGTCGATTTTTCTCTCGGCGGGAGTGGCCGCAAGCGCCACACTCGCCGCTGCCAACGCGGCCAGCGCCCTGAATGCACGGATCATGCCCGGCTCCTATAACGGACAAGGGGCTCCGGCGCCCGCCGTGCAACCCGGCTCGCCCGGATCGATATGGCGCCGGTCGCGCCCGCTCGGCGCATTGCCAAGATACGGGAAGGTGATCCGATAGGGTGCGTCGTTCACGTTCACGCCATCGCCCAGTTTGTTGTTGGGAAATACATTGAACGCTGGCGAGAGCACGCCAGCCACCGCGCGAAGTGCGATATCCACCGCATCATCGCCTAGCCGCCTGCCATTGGGAAATCCCGCTGGATCGCCGCCCAGCAAACCAAGCCGGTTTTGACTCGCGGCAGGTGTTGGCGCTACTCCCGTATTCAAGCGCAACAGGTCCGCAACCGGTCCCGCCGGTGTGCCAGCCGCGGCAATCGGCGGCGCGTATGTCACCAGCGGCAGCAGATCGAGCCGGGGTGGCGTGGGAATCGCGAGCACTCCCCCAGTGGCGGCATTGAGCACTCTGGCCAGGGCGGGATCCAGGAAAAACGAAGCGAACTGCCCATCGTTTTGCGGCAGGTCCATGCTGAACCGGTCCTTGAAGCCAGTCCCAATCAGCAGCTCATTGATCAACGGGTTCCCCAGTCGCTGTACCTGCGCCCAAGTTCCTGAACTCACCTGCGGAAGCGGCGAACGGCGAAGCGTTGTTCTCGGCCGAGAGGTGGTCGCCCATACGCCAATGGTCGCTGCGGTCGAGGTCGCTGGTTCGACATTGCCTGTTCTCGTCAACATAGTCACCGGTACCTCGATCGCGATCGCGTTTACCGCGTAACCCGAGACGGTGTCTGAGGCAAAATTCTGCAACGCCGCATCTTGCGCCGGGCTCAACACTCCTGGCGCGATGCTGCTCCGGAGGTTGAAAGTATCGAAGGCGCCTCCGAGGTCAATCCAGAACGGATCGTCCACTGTGCCGGCAAACACCTTCACGTTCGGAGTGAAGGGAGTATGAATTCCCGCGTTGAACAAGGCGTTGTAGTCCATCGTGCGCGGACCCGCATTCGCCGGCACGGCGTAAAATGGGCCCGGCCCGGTGATCGGAGTTGACACGCCTGCCTTCACCATCGCCACCGAATAGCTCTGCCGCTGCCCAAGCCCTACTGAGCTGAAGCTGGTGATTTGTGGCGGAATGATCGGTGTTCCCGGCGGTACAGGTGGGGGCGAATTCGCGGGAGCAGTTATTCCGGCTCCCGCTCCCGCATAGACCTGGAACAGGTTCGGCAACCGCTGCTCGGTCTGAAACCTGAATTGGAAGGTAACGTCGGCGATCGCGTCGTTGTTGTTGTCGACCTTTAGCTCGTACAGGATCTCCGGATCGAACGGAAACCAGTTCGGTCCGTTGGCCGGCTCCAGCAAAGGATCTACGCACATGATCAGGGTTACCCGCGGTATGGCGCCGCCATCGTAGCTGCGGAACGCATAGACGTCGGTGATGTCCGCCTTGTGGTCCATCGCCGTAATCGGCGCCTCGCGGTGGCTGCTCGCCCACAACCCCTGTGGCCCGGTCATCAAAGCCGCGCACACGATTGCCATGATTTGACGTACGGATCTCATGCTTTGCCTCCGCTCAATTCACCTCGCCGCCTGCTCCTGTTCCGCCGCAGACACAGCAGCCCCCCTCCGCCCGCGCCCATGAGCGCCCAGGTCGAAGGCTCGGGTATCACCGCGCCCTCTCCGGTTCCGAATCTCACCTCGCCCTGCGCAAGGCTCGCGCTTCCGGCCAACCCGCCGTCGACGACAAAATCCAATACAACGAAAATGCTGCTCAACTGCGGAAAATTAGTCGACTCGAAGAGCGAGGCGTCGATTCCAATGTCGAAGGCGATTGCCGCGCCGCTGGGCGGATTCAAGAAATCCGGAGCAACAAGAACCAGCCCGGTGTTCACTCCATCCGGGGCCACCAAACTGTCGATCAACCCTACGCCCGCGAAGCCGAATGTCATTCCCGTTGCGAAGAACGAAAAAGTGGATCCCGTTATTTCACCCGGACCGGCTGTGGCATTGAGCGTCACCAAAAAACCCGGAAACGCCGTTGGCGTGAGTTGCACTAGGGATGGATCCAACGCTGTATAGCCGGATGGCTCCACCAAAAAGTCGGTAAATTGCGCGCTCCCAATCGTGCAGCCCGTCAAGCCCAGGTTCACGTATTGATCTAGGGTGTCGGGCACGCACGGCGCAGCCATTGCCACACGGCAGAAAAAGCAAAGCGCGAGTAGCCGTACTATTACTTTTCGCTGTATAAACGGCATCTTCATGTCTCCTCCGGGCCCCGATTATAGGAGCGGAAAAGAGACAAGACAAGCCTAAATTGCGATTGTCAACGAGAATTTTTGTTTGCTCAGCAAAACGAAAAATAGTGCATGAAAAATGGGCTCGTGATAGATCCAAAAGGCGCCGTTGGACGTATTATCTTACTGCACGAGCTTCCACCCGTCGGCGCTGACTTCGATCCCCACCGGCCCCGCCTCGTGGTCGAACGTCCGGTCCATCTCTTCGAGCGAATTGAAGTAGCCCAGAAGGTAGGCCGCGCGAATCTGATCGCCCTTGCGATAACTCCTGCCACCGATCTCTTGGATCATGCTGACGTAGCCGCGTTGGTAGCACCACGCTTCGCTCACCACGTCGGGACGCAGCGTCATGCCCGCCAGCCACGGCCCTTCCTTGCCCGTACGCGGATCGCGGAGCCGGTAGGCGCGAATGAATCGCTTCGGTATGTCGCCCGGCTTGCGCACGTATCGGAATTGCGTATCCGGCGCGAAGTCCTTGAGGAAACGATCGTTCGCCATCACCCCTTCGTAGCTCAGGTACACGCGCGCAAACCTGTCGCCCGCGCGGTGGCGGATGTGGCCCGGCATGTCCACGCGCAGCGCCGTACCTTCCCCGGCATTGGCGAGTGTCACTTTGTCGGCAGCATAGAACCAGCGCTTGCCGTTAGGAAAAACGAGCGTTTGCTCCCAAATAGAACCGGCCTGTTTGTCCGGCGCGGCCAATGTGTATTGGTAGCGCGTCTGCACCGCCACGAAGTCGTTTCCTCGAATCACCCGAGGCTCGATGCGCTTGGCCTGCGTGCAGATCTGCGGGCCCTCGATGATTCGCTTGGCGATGCGCCCGTGCAGGAGGTCGCCGAACTTGTAGGTCATCTGCTCGGAGAGCGACGCGCGGTAGCGCTCGTCGGAACCCGGCTCCACCAACCAATCGACGATCGCCAGCCCAAATCCCGCATCGCGGAAGCCGGTCTTTTTGTCGACGAACGAACCCGCCGCCACGCCGCTCACGTAGCCACTCTTAGCGATCGAAACGTCGTAGAACTCGCCCTTGATTCGTACCTGTGCATCGTCCTCGAAAACGACGAAGCCTTGCCCCCACGCCCCCGCCGCCAGGCACAGAATGAGCGCGGCGAGGCGGGACATGTCACCCAGCATAGCCTTGGTTCTGATTTAGCTCAATTAGGGAATTCGCCTTAGGACACTACCCGCGCTCGATGAACTGGGCCACCCGGTCCATCGCCGGTTCCAGGATCGAACGCTCGCTCGCATAACAGAGCCGCACGCTTCCTTCACCCCCCGCGCCAAATGCCACACCGGGCGCAAGTCCCACCTTCGTCTCCAGGAGCATCCGCTTGCAAAAATCGAAGCTGTCTGCCAGGCCGTCAATGTGAGGAAACAGATAAAACGCTCCGCTCGGCTCCGGAACCGTGACATCCTTCAACGGCCGCAACACTTCCAGGCAGTAGTCGCGATTGGCGCGGTATCCAGTGAGCATTTCAGCGATGAACCCTTCGCCGTCGCGAAGCGCGGTCTCGGCGGCGCGCTGGCCGAAGCTGGGAGCGTGGGAGATGATGAACTCGTTCAATTGGGTTGCGCGGGCGGCGAGATCGGCGCGGGCTACGATCCAACCGATGCGCCAACCGGTCATGCAATAGCTCTTGGAAAAACTCTGTGCGACGATAACGGCATCGCCGCGGGTGGCAAAGCGGAGAATGCTGGGCACTACGGCGCCCAACGCTAGACCGTCGTACCAAAGCCGCTCGTAGACCTCGTCGGCCAGCAGCCAGAGCTTGTGGCGGCGGGCGAATTCGAGGAGGCGGCGCTGTTCGTCTTCGTGGGCGACCCAGCCCAACGGATTCGAAGGCGAGGTATACAGCAGCAGTCGCGTACGTGGCGTAACGGCTGCTTCTAGCGCGTCAAAATCTACGGTGTAACGCACGGCGCCTGTCGCGGTTCTCTCGAGCGGTTGCGCCATCTGAATGGGCGTCGCGTTGCACATCTGGACAATGGAGGTGCCGTTCGGCCACGCGGGAGTGAGGATCAGCGCCTCGTCCCCCGGATCGAGCGTGCAGCGTATGGCGACGTTCAATGCCTGTACGCCGCTGGTGGTCACCACGATCTCGCGCTCCGCGTCGAGCGCGACACCGTGCTTGTCCTGATAGTAGGCGGCCAGCGCCTCGCGCGTGCTCTGAAGCCCGGCGTTCGAGGTGTAGTAGGTGAACCCTTCCTCCATCGCGCGCGCTGCCGCATTGCGAATGAACGGGGGGGTAGGGATATTCGACTCGCCGAAATACAGCTTGTAGACGCCCTCCATCGTCAGCGCCAGCTCTGCCAGCTCGCGAATGCGGGAATGGGAGACGGCGCGCGCCGAAGGAGCGACCGTGACGCTCACGGCCGTTTCCGCGACGCAAGTAACTCGTCGAGGCTCACGATGTTGGTAGGATAGTCGCCCGTATAGCAGGCGTAGCAGTAGTCGTGGTTCTCCGAGTCGCCAACGGATTCGCGCAAATCCTGCAGCGAGAGATAGGCGAGCGAATCCGCTTCGACGAACTTCTTGATCTCGTCGAGCGTGTGGTTGGCGGCGATCAGTTCCTTCTTAGTCGGCGTGTCGACGCCGTAAAAGCAGGGCGAAATTGTCGGCGGACAGGAGATGCGCAGGTGCACTTCGCGCGCGCCTGCCTGACGCACCATGCGGACGATTTTGCGCGACGTGGTGCCGCGCACGATCGAATCGTCCACCAGTACGACGCGCTTGCCCTCAAGCAGATTGCGCACGGCGTTCAATTTCAGCTTTACGCCGAAATCGCGGATCGCTTGCGAAGGTTCGATGAAGGTGCGGCCGACATAATGGTTGCGGATGATGCCG